>DASQCG010000469.1:0-2281 GCA_035634825.1 Thermomicrobiales bacterium
ATGAGAACGCAGTCAAGTACGCGCCGGCCGGCGGACCGATCCGCACAACCGCCAGCCGCGATGGCGACTCGGTCACAATCAGCGTCACGGACGAAGGAATCGGCATCGCACCAGAACACGTCGATACGGTATTCGAACGATTCCGGCGGGTCGGCGGCGACCCCCGGGTGCGGGGCATGGGCCTGGGCCTGTACCTGAGCCGCCATCTCGTAGAGGCGCAAGGCGGCCATATCTGGGTAACATCGCCGGGACCGGGGCTCGGTGCGAGATTTTCCGTTACGCTGCGGATTGCGCGCGAGTGGTCCGACGCGGAGACACCGGACGGCAATACCGTCGAGGATGAGGGATGAGGAAGCACGTCGTTCTGGTTGTCGATGACGAACCGGCCATCGTCCGGCTCGTCCGGGCGAAGTTGCAATCTGATGGCCGAGCGGTGATCACAGCCGGGAGCGGCGAAGAGGCGCTCAAGGTCCTGGAAGATGAGCGGCCCGATCTGATCGTGCTTGACGTGATGATGCCCGGGATCGACGGTTTCGAGACGCTGCGGCGGATCCGCACCGGGGCATTCTCGAATCAGGTGCCGGTCATCATGCTCACTGCCCGAGCGAGCGACGCGGATCGTCTCAAGGGACTCAATGCCGGCGCGGACGACTATATGTCGAAACCGTTCAACCCGGACGAACTCGCCGCCCGTGTCACCGCGGTGCTTCGCCGCACAGCCGGCGCCGTCTCCGCCACGGGCCGCGGTCCTCTTCGATACCCCGGCGAACCGCCGGTCGAAATCGATCTGGACCGGCGTCGCGTGCTTGTCGGAGATGAGGAAGCCAAGCTCAGTCGCACCGAATGGGAACTCCTGGCCCAGCTCGCGGCGAATGCCGGCCGGGTCATGATGCACACCGAGCTGCTCTCCCGCATCTGGGGTCCGGAATTCCGGGATGAGGTTCACTATCTTCGAACCTGGGTCAGCCGCCTGCGCGCAAAGCTGGAGCAAGGCCCCGGCGCACCGACCCTGATCACGACATTCCCCGGCCTCGGATACCGCCTCGAAGCGCCGCCATCCGAGGATGGACACATCTCGCCAGATCAGCAATAGCCGCTGAAAATCTGACACAATTTTGTTACGACGTCGCCGTGACTGCGGCCTCCCTGTCATGCCCTGATGCCTATCGTATGTGAAAGCAATCAGGACAGATCCTTGTTTGCACGTACGGCGGCATTCGTCGACATCTCAATTTCCTGCAGGGCCGACTGGGAGCTCATCAGTTGTGAAATATCGCTTTGGCAGCGCACAACCGAACTCGGGCCGGGCCAATGCAGAACCGTCGACGAATGACACCGGGAGGCCTGATGACATGATCGTCGCACAGCATTTACCACTCCGACCGGCAAGACCGGCAAATGTACACAGGGATTCTCCTTCGGCTAGTTATGTTCAGCAGCCAGTCCAACAATTCGGTGCGACGGCTGCATTGAGCCAGGAAACTGCGACTGTGAACCCGGATACTCCTCGTACCGCCCGGATCCTGATCGTGGCACGCCCGGCACTGAGCCGCGCCATTTCTTCGGCCCTTAGCGCTGCCGGGTATGAGGTTCATCGAACCCCGGACGCCGCCAGTGCCGTAGAAGCTGCCCGCCGGCTCCGGCCGCACGTTGCCATTGTTGCCAGCGAAATCCCGGGTTCGTCCGGCGAGGTGGTTGCTCGTCTTTTGCGCGCGAGCCGCGTCAGCCTTCCTGTTATCCTCATGGGCGAAACGCCGACACCGGCGGAGCTGGAGGCAATTGTCGGAGTACCGCGGGATGTGACCCCGGCCGAATTGCTCGCCGTGATTGCGCAACAGTTGCCGAGTCAACCCGAGGGCGACGAACCGAATGCCGAATGAGGCGTCTGCACGTTCCCGAATGATTCCCGTCGTACCCGCCGATGAGGCAATGGATCATGTCCGATCCGGCGATCGGATCTACCTGCACGAAGCGGCAATGGCGCCGATCGAGCTTATGGAGGCGCTTGTCCGCCGCGCACCTGATCTGCGCGATGTCGAGACGGTATCGATTCACACCGAAGGGCCGGCGCCACATGTCGCGCCCGGGCTCGAAGGTCACATTCGGCACAACGCCCTGTTTGTCGGCTCGAACGTGCGGCAGGCGGTCAATGATGGCCGGGCCGACTACACGCCTGTCTTCCTTTCCGATATCCCGGCGCTCTTCGCGGGGCACGATCTTCCTCTGGATATCGCTTTCATCCAGGTTTCCCCGCCGGATCACCACGGATTCTGCCGGCTAG
>DASQCG010000470.1:0-2062 GCA_035634825.1 Thermomicrobiales bacterium
GAGCGGAGCAGCGACGAGAGCAATGAGGGCCGCGCCGCGGCGCGCCACGGAGGGAGCTTGACCTCTTGCCGCATCTACGCTCACGACGTGTCCCCGGTGATGTCCTGGTGGAAGTTGTGTGGTGAAGAGTATTCGGATGCCTAACGCAATCTGCTACGCGCCATCGTCGGTTCGCGTTAACCGCCAGGTCACACGCCATTCATGCTGCGTTATCGACGAACCCGGTATTCCCGGCGACCTCTACCAAACCGGAAGCAACCCGATCGAGGTGCGACCACCCTTTCTGAATCGGGTGCGCAAGGTATGAGCGGGAATGGCTGAGCTGATGGCGACGAGCCCTGATCCAACCGCTCACCGCCATGAGGGCGGCTTCCGGTCGTTTGTTCCGGGCTGGGCCGTGGTCTCCAGCTATCAGCGTCAGTGGCTTCCGAAGGATGTCGTCGCCGGGCTGGTCTTGTCGGCGCTGTTGATTCCGCAGGGCATGGCCTATGCCGAACTGGCCGGCCTGCCGCCGATCACTGGCCTCTATACGTCCATCCTGTGCCTGCTTGGGTACGCCGTCTTCGGGCCGTCGCGGGTGTTGGTGCTCGGGCCGGACTCCGCGCTGGGCCCGATGATCGCCGCCACCGTGATGCCGTTGTTGGTCGCCGGCGGTGATCCAGCGAAGGCGGTGGCGCTGGCGTCGCTGTTGGCAGTTCTGGTCGGCGTGATCATGGTCGTGGCTGGGATCGCCAAGTTCGGCTTCGTGGCGGACCTGCTGTCCAAGCCGACGCAAATCGGCTATATGAATGGTCTTGCCGTCACGATAGTCGTCGGCCAACTGCCCAAGCTGTTCGGTTTCTCGGTCGACGCGAACGGGTTGGTGAGCGAGTTCTCCGAGTTCGTGACCCATGTGGCCAGTGAGGCAAACGCGGCGGCGGCGACAGTAGGACTCGTGTCGTTGGCCGGGATCTTGCTGCTGCAGCGGCTAGTGCCCAAGGTGCCAGCCGTGCTCATCGCTGTCGTACTCGCCTCGATCGCCGTCAATGCGTTCGACCTGGAGGCGCACGGTGTCAAGACCATTGGCGAGCTGCCTCGGGGCTTCCCGCCGTTCACCATTCCAACTGCTGCCTGGTCTGACGTGCCGCCGTTGTTCGTGGGCGCACTTGCCATTGCGGTGGTGGCCCTCGCCGACACCATGTCGACTTCCTCGGCCTTCGCATCCCGGCATGGCGAGCGGGTGCGGGGTAACCAGGAGATGATCGGCATCGGCGCGGCGAACATCGGTGCGGGCCTGTTCCAGGGTTTCCCGGTGAGCACGAGCGGGTCGCGGACGGCAGTTGCCGACCAGGCCGGGTCTCGGTCGCAGGTCACGGGCGTGGTCGGCGCTGTCGTGATCACGCTTGTGCTGGTGCTCTTTCCATCGCTGATGCAATACGTGCCTCAGCCGACTCTCGGCGCGATCGTCATTGCCGCCGCTCTCTCGCTGGTCGATGTTCGCGGCACCCTTCGCCTCTGGCAACAGCAGCGGGTGGAGTGCCTCCTGTCAATTGCCGCCCTGCTCGGCGTGGCCCTGCTCGGCGTTCTTCCGGGCATTCTCATCGCCGTGGCGTTGTCCATCCTGAATGTGTTCCGGCGGGTCTGGTGGCCTCATCAAGCTCAGCTTGGGCGAGTCGAGGGCATCGACGGGCTACATGACACCGCGAGCTATCCGGACGCCGAGTTCCTTCCCGGGCTGGTCGTCTACCGCTTCGACGCGCCGCTCATCTTCGCTAACTCCCGGATCTTCGGCGATGAGATCCGGGAGGTCGCCGAGAGCCGCCCAGGCCTGAAGTGGATCATGATCGCGGCGGAGCCGATCACGGACGTCGACACGACCGCGGCGGACATGCTTCAGGCGTTGAACGTCTGGCTGAACGAGCGAGGGATCTCGTTGATCTTCGCGGAGCTCAAAGACCCGGTGCGCGAGAAGATCGAACGTTACGAACTGACTCGCACCATCAATCCTGACCATTTTTTCCCGACCATCGACGCCGCGGTCGAGCGCTACATGCACGAGACGGATGCCACGTGGATGCCTAAG
>DASQCG010000471.1:0-4997 GCA_035634825.1 Thermomicrobiales bacterium
TCAACGTGATCCCGTGCCGGCGCTCGAACTCAGCCTCATTGACACCTTCGCGCAGAAGACGAAGGCCGAGCATCATCGTCTCGCCGCGCTGCGTCTGCTCTGAGAGTTCCTCGCTGTTCGACTCGGGCGATGTCCCCGCTTCGAGCGCGCCGATGTAGGTCGCCGGCAGGAGATGCCGCATCGTGCGCTGGTTCCCGACCCGGCCATGCGCGCCGGCGCCGATTCCCAGGTATTCGCCGTTGCGCCAGTAGATTCCGTTGTGGGTCGACGCTTGGTCACTTGTCCGTGCCCAGTTGGCGACCTCGTAATGCACCCACCCGCCGTCGCCGAGCACGTCCATCGCCAGCTCATACAAATCGGCCGCGGCGTCGTCATCCGGCACCGTCACGATGCCGCGACTGACCGCGTCCGCGAGCGGCGTGCCCGGTTCGACGATCAGCGAATAGAGCGAGAGGTGCGAGACCGCGCCTCCGGCCCACGCGCTGACTGTTTCCAGGTCATTCCGCCACGACTCCGTCGTCTGCCCGGGCCAGCCGAAGATCAAATCGAGGCTGATCCGCTCGAATCCCGCCTCAACCGCCGCTTCCACGGCGCGCTCGGCATCGACCGCTTCGTGCATCCGGCCGAGCCGCCGCAACCCGCGCCGATCGGTCGTCTGGAGGCCGATGCTGAGTCGGTTTACGCCGGCGGCGCGCAGCTCAGTCAGGTATCCGCGAGTCAGCCCGTTCGGGTTCGCCTCGAGCGTGACTTCCGCGCCCGGCTGCAGGTCGAACCGCTCAGCGACCCCATCGACGAGCGAACCAACCTGATCGGCTGAGAGCAAGGAGGGCGTCCCACCGCCGAAAAAGATGGAAGCAGCCGGCCGCCGGCCGAGGCGATCCGCCTGGGTGTCCAGATCCCGACGCATAGCCGTGACGTACCGGGGAATACGCTCCGACTGCCCGGCATACGTGTTGAAATCGCAATACGGGCAGATGTGCGTGCAAAAGGGAACGTGCAAATAGATGCCGAGAGGGGCAAGTTCGGGAAGCGGGGCCACAGTGCGATCCTGATCAATGCGACGCGTTATGTCGCTGATCAGTCTAGGCGGAATCGCGGCGATCGTCTGCCGAGTCGTGTTTTTCCTGACGTTGTCGCAGGTAATCTGTCAGTCCGACCACCTCGGTCGACAGCTCGCCGCTTACCTCGCGCGCGCTCCAGCGCCGCCGTCGGTCTTCATCGCGCAGGATCGCGGTGTCGGTCGAGATCGCCGAAATGAACGATTCGACCAGATCCGGATCGAACTGCGTGCCGGCCCCAGCGCGAAGTTCGGCGATCGCGTCCTCCCGGGTTCGTCCCTTGCGATAGGGTCGATCCATGGTCATTGCGGCCAAGGCGTCGGCCATTGTCAGGATTCGCCCCAGCAGCGGAATTTCCAGGGCTTGCTTTTCATGCGGGTAGCCGGCGCCGTCCCAGCGCTCGTGATGATGCGCGACGGCGGCGTGTACCAGTTCGAGGTTGGGAATGCCCTGGATGATCATCTCGCTGAAGACGACATGTTGCCGGATCATCGCCTGCTCTTCCGGGGTGAGCTTGCCGGGCTTGCGCAGGACGGAGTCCGGCACGGCGATCTTGCCGATGTCGTGCAGCTGACCAGCAACGTCCAGCGCATCGATCTCCTCCGGCGACAACCGCAGAAATCGCCCAAGGCGAACGGCATACTCCGAGACCAGGTCCGAGTGGTCCTTGGTGTAGCGATCCTTCCGGTCGACTGCCCGCACCAGGCCACTCAGCGCGCCGAAAACGGTTACCTCGAGCGAGCGGGTCCGCTTCTCGATCTTGCCGAGCTGACCGCCGCCACATTCCTTGGCGGAGTACATAGCCGCGTCGCCGTAGGCGATCAGCTCCTGCCGGGTATGCGCGTCATGTGGGAACGTCGCGACACCAATCGAGATCCGGATCGGGAGCTCGAGGGTGCCGACCATAACGTATGACCCCTCCATTTTGCGCAAAATACGATCAGCCACCTGGGCGACCTGCTCCCGGCCCGTGCCCGGCAAGATCAACAGGAACTCGTCGCCACCGTACCTGGCCACGTAATCGCGCGCGCGGGACGACTCATTCAGCGTCGCGGCAACCTCGATCAAGACCTTGTCGCCGACCAGGTGGCCGTGCGTGTCATTGAACAGCTTGAAGTCATCGAGGTCGACGATGATGATCGAAAGTGGCTCATCGAGCTTGCGCGCCGCCGCCAGTTCCCGGTCAAGGGTCTCGAATGCCGCGCGGTGATTGAGCAAGCCAGTCAGCCCGTCGGTCTCGGCTCGGCGCTGCAACTGACCAAAGAGCCTGGCGCGATCGATCGCATGAGCCGCCTGCGCCGCCAGCTCCTGACCAATCCGCACCGTGTTTGGGCTAAATCGCCGCCCGGACCGACTGAGGAACGAGAGGATGCCGACTGTCTCCTCCCCGATCACGATCGGAAAGCGATGCAGGCTCTGGATCTGATCAGCGACGTGGTTCGCCCGCTCCCGCGCGGTCAGCTCCGGATCAGTCACCAGGTAGCCGCGCGCAACCTTGTCCTTGAGCACGACCCGGCATGATGGCCAGTCGGCCGATGGGTAGGTGTCCGAGATCTGGTAGTACATGGTCCAGTCCCGCACGCTCTGCATTGCGCCGATCTCGAATCGATCCTGCTCCTTGTTCCAGAGAAAGATCCGACACCCCTCGACACCGTTGAAACCGAGACTCACTCGGGAAATCTCGGCCAGGACGGCATAGAGATCCTGCCCGGATATGACCGCCTTCGACACCCGCAGCAGCGCCGCTTGTTCGACGGCTTGCTGGCGCGCCTGGACCATGTACTGGTTGTGCTGGATGGCCAGCGCCGCATTTGCGCCGATCTCCTGGACGATCCCGAGGCCATGGGCATCAAGTGCACGCCCTTCTCGCGAATACAGCAGAGTAACCCCCGTTGCCTCACCGCCCAGCGCGAAGGGGATCGCCAGGAGAGAGCCGATACCGAACTCCGCCAGGTGGCCGCGCTCATGGTTTGTCAGGGCATCCGGGAGCTCCAGCGACAGTTGATATGGCGCGCAGTTGTCGAGCGCGAAGCGCAGGCTATGCCAGTCGGCCAGCCAAAGGCGATCACCGGTTTGGGGAACGCCGGGGACCGCGTTCGCATCCTGATCGACCGCATCGATGGAAAGCCAGTCCCACTCCCAGGAATACGACGCGACGGCGACGGCGTCCCAGCCGCTGACGACCCGAACGGCCGCAGCCACCTCGGCCAGGACCTGCGAGAGATCCTGCATGCCGACGATCGACTCCGTCAGTCTCGAAATAAGCCGTCGCTCGGCCGTCCGCTGCAGGATCTCGCTCTCGGTCTTGACCCGTCGCAGGGCAATCGTCGCCTGGTCGGCCGCGAGTTGGGCAATGGCCGCCTCGGCCGCGCCAAATGCCGCCTCGCCAAACCGTATCAGCGTCAGCAATGAAGATGGATCCTGGTCGTCGATGCCCGGAACGAAGAGCAACCGGGCTGTGCCACGTCCAAGAATCACATCGCACTGCTGAATCTGCTCGCCCGCCCGGTTGGCAAATGCGGCCAGGATGATTTGCGTGTCATCATCCCCCAGTCCGTCGGAGACGAAGACAGAGGAATTGACCGAATCAGCCGACGCGAGTTTGATCAGAGCATGATCAGCCGACGATATTCCGACGCAGGCGCCGGTAATCGCAGCCAAGGCTGCATCGCGAGTCTCAGCCTGGCTGCCGGCTCGTCCGATTGCCACAAGTTGGTCGGCCCAACCGGGCATGGGAACAAAATCGCCGTTTTCGGGCGTCGCTGCCTCTTGATCTGCCTCGCCGGAAGCCTCCCTGGTACGGTCTGCCTCCGCCGGTTGACGCGGGTTCACTCACTAGTCCTAGCGTGGGTCGCAGGCGATCTTGAACCCAGTTTAGGAAATGGTCATGGACGATCACATGGGAGGTTCTCGCCAGAAATTTCGGTACCAACGTCGCCCGCTCAGGGACAATTCGCCACATGCGGCGGGACAGCCAGGTCAGCTCCAGGTGCCGGCGCCACGTGCCGTCCAGCGTCCGTGGTGCCGACCGACCTGGACGGGGATCCCGAAACACTCCGAGACGCGCGCATCGGTCAGTACGTCCTCTGCCGTCCCGCACGCGGTGACGCGCCCGTCCCGCAGCAGGAGCGCGTGCGTAACGGTCGGCGGGAGTTCCTCGAGATAGTGCGAGACCATCATGCTGGCGAGGTTCGGATCAGTCCGTTCCAGGTCGGTTAGTGACGCAATCAGAGCTTCGCGCGCCGGGAGGTCGAGTCCGCTGGCCGGCTCGTCGAGAACCAGCAAGCGCGGCCGGGTCATCAGCGCGCGGGCAACGCGGACGCGCTGGCGTTCACCCTGGGAGCAGGATTGGATCTCGCGATCCCCCATCCCGGCCAGGCCAACCTGGGCGATCAACTTCCGGGCGTGCAGAGAGTCGGCGTCGGTGTAGCGGTCGGGTTGCGGTTGGACAGTGCCGGTGATGCCGGTCAGGACGATCTCTTCAACGGTAAACCAGTCGTACATTCGTTGATGGGGATCAACGATGCTGATTTGCTCGCGGAGCTCCAGCATGCTCGACTCGCCAAAGCGACGACCAAGCACCTCGACCGTTCCGCGCGAAGGGTAACGGCGCGCGGTGGCCACGGTGAACAGGGTGGTCTTGCCGGCGCCGTTGGGACCCAGAACGGCCCAGTGTTCGCCCGCCCGGACGGACCATGAGATATCGGAGAGGATGACCGATCCGTCCTCCAGCCAAACCGAGACGTGCTCCAGCGCAAGTACCCGCTCACCCACCGGTTGGTCGTCTCCAATCGCCACAAATGACGGTTGGACAGCGCGTGCCATCCAACCGTCTCGAACTCAAATCAAATTCTCGCGGGGAGCTACTGGCTAAAGTTGTCCTTGGCCTCTTGGGCGGCAGTCTTGGCATCCGAGATAGCGGCATCGCTGTGCGCCTTC
>DASQCG010000472.1:0-2971 GCA_035634825.1 Thermomicrobiales bacterium
AGGTAATTCGTCCAACCGGGCACATTGTCGGTCCAGTCGACACCGGGAAGGACCCGGGTTGTGGGGCGTGGGGCGAAGAGATGCGTCGCCTGGCCTTCGCCGGCGGCAACCGCGCGCAGCGGCGTGAGATCGTCCAGGATCCAGATCGACCGGCCGTGCGTGCCCGCGATCAGATCGCTCCCCTTGACCAGAATCTCGTGGATCGGCGAGACGGGCAGGTTGAGCTGAAGGCGCTGCCAGTTCGCCCCGTCGTCGTACGAGGTGTAGATACCGGTCTCCGTGCCGGCATAGAGCAGACCCTTTTGCACGGGATCGGCGCGGATGACCCGGGTGAAATCGTCGGCGGGGATGCCCTTGTTGATCCGGCGCCACGTTTTGCCGTAGTTGCTCGTGACGAAGAGATACGGCTCGTAGTCGTCGAGCTTGTAGCGGGTCGCGGCAACATAGGCCACGCCCGGCTCGAACGGCGAGAGCTCGATGCAGCTGATCATCGCCCGTTCGGGCAACTGCTTGGGGGTAATGTCGGTCCAGTCCTTGCCGCCGTTGCGGGTGATGTGGATCAGGCCGTCGTCGGATCCCGCCCAGAGCTCACCGGCCTCGTGTGGCGATTCGGCGAAGGCGAAGACGGTCGCGTAGACCTCGGCCCCGACGGCGTCGAGATTGACCGGGCCGCCGCTCGGCTCCAGCGTCTCGGGATCGGCGCGGGTCAGATCCGGGCTGATCTGCTGCCAGCTCTGGCCCTCATCATTCGACCTGAAGACGAAGTTGCCCCCGATGTACAGCGTATCCGGGTCGTGCGGAGAGATCACGATCGGGTAGGTCCAGGCGAAGCGGTATTTCAGTGCCTTGGAGCCGTTGCCGCGATCTCCTTCGGGCCAGGTCGTGATCAGGCGAATCTGGTCCCGCTTGCGGTCGTAGCGTTGCAACGAGTTGCCGCCGCCGGGCGAGGATCCGATCGCGCCGACGTAGACGATATCGGGATTGTCGGGACGGACGGTGATGAAGCCGCTTTCGCCGCTCCCGGCCACGAAGCAATCGCCCCAGGTAATCGCGCCGTGGTTCACGGCGCTCGGCACGGCGAGACTCGAGTTGTCCTGTTGCGTCCCGTAGATGTGGTACGGATCGCGGTTGTCGGTGCCGAGGTGATAGAACTGCGCGGTCGGCTGGTTGTAGATACTGCTGAAGGTATAGCCGCCATTAAGGGAGACGTTGGCGCCGCCATCGTTGCCTTGGATCATGCGCGTGTTGTCGAGCGGATCGATCCACAGATCGTGATTGTCGCCGTGCGGGGTGGGAATTTTCTCGAACGTGCGGCCGCCGTCGCTGCTCTTGTGGAAATCGAGGTTATTGACATAAACGGTATTGCCGTCCTGGGGATCGGCGGTGAGGTGGGTGTAATACCAGGCGCGCGAGAGCAGGTTCTGATCTTCCGAGACCTTTTCCCACGTTTGACCGAGATCGTCCGTCCGGTACAGCCCGCCCTCGGTCTTGTGCTCGATCAGGGCCCAGGCCCGCCCGGGGGTCGCGCCGGACGCCGCCACGCCGACCTTGCCCCAGATCGGCTTGGGCAATCCGAACCGGCCGGAGATGTTCTCCCACGTCTCGCCGCCGTCAAGGCTCTGCCATAGCCCACTGTCCGGTCCGCCGCTGCTGATCTGCCAGAAATTGCGGTACGCCTCCCAGACACCGGCGTAGAGCACGCGCGGATTGGCGGGATCGACCGTGAGATCGACCGCGCCGGCCTTCTCGCTGACGAACAGCACCTGCCGCCAGGTCGCGCCGCCGTCGGTCGACTTGAAGACACCGCGCTCCTTGTTGGGACCGAAGGCGTGGCCGAGCGCTGCTACCCAGACGGTGTCTGGATCGTGGGGATGGACGCGGATCTTGCCGATGTGGCGGGTATCGCGCAGGCCGACATTCGTCCAGGTCCGGCCCTCGTCGCTGCTCTTGTAGACGCCGTCGCCGTGGGAGACGTCGATGCGGATCGTCGTCTCACCGGTGCCGGCATAAATGACATTCGAATCCGATGGCGCCACCGCGATCGCCCCGACGGACGAGGTGGTGAAGAAGCCATCGGAGACGTTGCGCCAATAGGTGCCGGCGTCGACCGTTTTCCAGACGCCGCCGGCGCAGCCGCCAAAGTAGAACGTGTTCCGGTCGGAATAGCTCCCGGATACGGCTACGACGCGCCCGCCGCGGAATGGGCCGATACAACGCCATCGCAAAAGCCCGTCGAGCGAAGAATCCGTCGTCATACACCAATCCTTGTCCAAACGCGCGAACTCGTTGCGGGCACGGTAACGCAAATTGCTGTTGTGTGGGGACCAGTTCTCGTCGCAATGCGACATCAGTTTGGCGAGCGAAATGTCCAGCTGTCAGCTGAGCAGGAGCACGGCATACGCTGCCAGCCAGTGTTCGACGTTGTAGTGCGAGCCGGCGACCTGGGGGAGGGAGGCCATCGCGTGGCGCTCGGCGGCGGTCAGCATGGGTTTGATGCGCGAGTCGTATTCGGGCAGGCGCTCGGCTAGCTTGGTGAAGGCGGCGGCGCGGCTGAGGTTGAGGCCGTGGAGGTGGGCGATGTGTCCGTAAGTGGGGTCGGAGACTTCGGCCGGGTAGAAGAGAGAGCGTGGCTCGGAGCTGGCGAGGCCGGGCAGGAAGGCAGTCAGCCAATCGCTGAATGCGGCCTGATCGAGGACGAGCGACATGAGCTCCGCTTCGCTGAGACCAGCCGAGAGGAAGTCGGAGCCGGACGGTTCGTAGCGGACCGGGTAATCGGTGTCGGACAGGAACCCGCGGCGGGCGTACTCGTGGATTGCGTCGAGCAGGCGGCGATAGCCGCGATCGGCCAGCATCGTGGAGTAATCGAACGAGCGGGCGAGGCCGAAGGCGGTGTTGGAATGGAGGCCCGTGCGGACGGGATAGATCAGCTTCGGCAGCCATTCGAGCATGGTTTCGGTCAACTGCTGGGCAA
>DASQCG010000473.1:0-4757 GCA_035634825.1 Thermomicrobiales bacterium
ACGAGCGTCATGAGTCGGGTTCGGCTGTCCGAGGGTCGTACTGTCTCCCGGCATCGCCCCGGCAATCTCCCGCAGCACCAGCGCGCAGTCGGCGGCCGAGCGTGCCATCGGACCGATCTTGTCCATCGTCCAGGAGAGGGCCATCGCCCCGCCCCGGCTGACCCGGCCGGGCGTCGGCCGCAATCCGGTGATGCCATTGAACGACGAGGGACAATGAATCGAGCCCCAGGTCTCCGTGCCGATCGCGAAGGGGACCAGCCCGGCCGCGACCGCCGAACCTGATCCGCTCGAGGAGCCTCCAGCCCAGCGATCCGGGTTCCACGCGCTGCGGCCGGGACCAGTCAGGGCGGCGTTGGGCTGCTCGTAGCCGAGACCGCCGGCCAGTTCGACCATTGCCAGCTTGCCGATCAGCACCGCGCCAGCTTCGCGCAGACGGGTGACAACGTCGGCATCGTGATCGAATTGCTGGTAGCGAAACGGCTCGGCGCCCCAGGTGGTTGGGTAGTCGATTGTGGCCAGCAAATCCTTGGCGCCGTACGGGATGCCGTGGAGGGGACCGCGATCGATTCCTTCGGCCCGTTCCTCGTCGGCCTGACGAGCCTCCCGCAGCGCCCGCTCGCGCGTGACCGTGACGACGGCGTTCAAGGTCGGCCCGTGGGTCTCGAGGCGATCGAGGAAATGCTCGGTCAATGCGACCGAGGTAATCTCGCCCGCGCGCAGCAGCAGACCGAGCTCGACCAGCGATGCGTACGAGAGATCGTCATTCATTGGACATCGCTCGCGGGTCAAAGTCCGGGCCGGTTCCGTTTGGCAAGTCGAGCCTGGCCAGGTTTGCGCCGAGTGTGACGCTGCGGGCGACACGCCCGCGAATTTCGTCGACCTGCTTATCGGAGAATCGGTCGGGGAACCGGTGCGTGATCGCCTTCATCCGGCGCTTGATCTCGCGCTTCGCGTCCTTCGACTCCGCGGAGTGGCCGTCTTCGGCCATCTTGCTCGAATCTGCAGTCATACGTGCTCCCTGGCGTGCGCGGCAATCACGCCCATCAGGGTACATGATCGGATTGTCCGCCCGGAACCCGCCCCTTCAGGGCGGCAATCGCCGGCAGACGCAAACCGGGCGCCCGACGAATCGGACACCCGGTAGCGACGCATCTGTGAGGACCGGTTACTTCGACTTGCCGGGCTTGTGCTTATTCGACGCCGTACCAAAGGCATTGTCCTTCGCCAGGCAGCTGTGCTCCTTACCGTTCTGGCTGGCCTGCTCGGCATTCTCGTTGCCGCGCGGCACACAGCTGGATGGCGCGGGAGTGGGTGTGGCAGTTGCGGTAGGCTCCGTCGTTGGAGTCGGCGTGGGATCCTGACCCGGCGCCTCGCAGCTCACCGTCCAGGTCGCCTCGCCATCATTTACCGACCAATACAGCGTGAATGGGCCATCGGCCGGCACAACCCAGGTTGCCGTCCCGGGCACGGCGGCGGACTGCGCGACATTCCAGTCCACCATGACATCGAACGCAGTGGGCGCACCGGTCGTCGGCGCACCTGCGGCCACCTTGACTCGCTCTCCGGCCAGGAACGTGCTCGTTCCAGCAAAGCTGCTCGTTCCCTTGGTGTCGTACTGCGGCGAGTTCAGCGCGGTGCATCCGGCGGAGAGCGCCGGCGTATCGGCCGCGCTGGCCGAGCGCAGGGCAAATCCAGTCAGGCCCGAGAGCAGCAGGGCAGCCATGAACAGGGCGAATCCCGTGCGAGCGCCGGGAACTGGGATGCGTCTTCGTGGACGTAGAGGCATTACTTACTCCTCCGTACAAATGCACATGGTTTGTCAATGGGGCAGTGACAACAGCGTAGCAACGAAACGGACCGGAAGACAGGCATTCCCAGGCCCACGGGGTGCTGAAGAGGAGTGGGAGCTTCTTACTGGTAGATGATCACATCGGGGGATGGGTCGAGGTTGACGACGTCTTCCTCGGACATCAGCGGATCATCCTCACCGCTGTACCAGAGCTTGAAGCCGTGGAACTCGATCGGATCGCGAGTCAGGACGCCGTATGTCTCGAGCTTCATGTCGGGTGTTCCGAATCCGTCCACCTCGAGGCAGAACTGCACCCCGTCGACCGGGTGGATGGTGTCTTTGTTGGTGATCGAGTAGACGTTGAACTGGTGGACGATCAGGATCTTGGGCGGCAACCCACGGGTCGCGCAGAAATCGGCCACCCACTGCTGGGCGAAGGTGACGTCCGATCCATCGATCGCGCCGAGGTTCTCGCCCGGCACTTCACCCTCTTCGATCGAGAACTCCGGATCGAGCGCCGGGTGGACGAAGGGGTATTCGAGCCACGGGGCAATCGCCTCCAGCTCTTGCTCCGTCGTCAGGCGGCCGTACTGCATGTCCAGCAGGAGGTGCAGCTTGCGCTTCTCGCAGAAGTCGACGTACTCCTGCAGCACGTCGTCGGAGATGCGGGCCAGGTAGCTGCCGTCCGATTGCGGATCGCGCTGGGCAACCGAGGCGATCACTTCATATGCCATCACGACCGGCTTGGACGGGTCGGCCTCCTCGTAGGCGAGCGCCTGGTCGAGCAGGATTGGATAGAGTTCCTCCGGCGAGTGCTTGCCAAGGATGCCCATCTGCTCCACGCCCGGGAAGCCGTAATAGGAGAGCAGCCGGGCATGCGGCAGGATCACATTCGGCCAGCGGACCGGCTCGTCCTGATATGAGGGCGCGTCCTGGGCCGCGACGAACTCGTAGGTGCGCGGCGCAAGGGTGGCGGCTGCCGCTCCTCCCAACAGCGTGCGGCGCGACAATCGACGAGACCTCATTGCGGTGTACCCTTCCCGGTGCGTGTGCGGATGATCGATCGTACCAATTCAGAGCGCAGTCGCCTACTGCGATGACGCTCGGGCAATGTCTTCAGTTTCCAGGGGAGCAAGATGGACGTTTTGCTTGGTGTTGCGGCGCTCGTCGTGCTCATCTCCGTACCGACGCTGCTCGGGTTGATCTACCTCGAGCTGCGCCAGCGGCGGATGTTCGGCCCCCGCGCAATTATCACCAATGAGCGCGGGAATAACGACACCGCCGCGATTGCGATGTCGCTCCAGGCGGAACTGGAGCGCTTGCGGTCCGATGTCCACGGCATTCTGACGGCCGTGTCCTCAAATATGGAGCAGGTGCGGGAAGAGATCGCGAGCCGGGAACCGGCCAGGATCGCCTCGCCGGCGCCGCAGCCGTTCCCTGAGCCGGCGCGGATCGACACCGACCGCATCGCCGCGTCTGCCGAGCTGTATTCCGCCCTCTCGCGACTGGATGTCGCCTTCCTGGCCGTGACCCGGCCGATTCTCCTGCCCGGTGAGGCGTTCGACGGCGGGGACGACCTCCCGCCGGAAGCGCTGCGCTGGGAGAGCTGGAACGATGTCGGCGCGGCGGCTTACCACTTCGCCGAAGTCTTCTCGGAGCGGCGCATCCGGCTCGACCCGGCCACGCGCGATCACCTGAACAGCACGATCGGATCGATCCGGCGCTGCCTGACGGAGCGGCTCTATCCGCTCCTCTCCGATCTCGACGGCTCGATCGGCGAGCAGAATCGGCTGGCGGCGGCCGAAGTTGTCGGCTCGCTTGCGGCCGATATCAGGGATGCGCGAACGACGCTCGAGTACGCGTCCGGGCCGGAAAGAATCATTCACGCCCCAGAATAGTCGTATTTCGACTGCCTCCGAAGTGACAATAAAGTGCGGGTGCTGTAGGATCAAATCCTCTACCACGCGTGATGAGCGCGCAGCAACGCTGAGCCGGATCGTTCCTGAACCGGGAGAAATCAGCCGTGCAAGAGATGCTCTACGACCGAACGCATGAGTGGCACTCGACGCCGCTTGAGACGGTTGCCCTGATCGCCATGTTGATCGGGATCGTCCTGGTCGTGCGGACCTTCTCGGGCACTCCTGTCGGCATCATCTTCGCCTGCGTCGCCTTCCTCGGCTACATCTTCGATGCCCACCTTTATATCCCGGCCGCGATCTCAATCGCGATTATGTGCACGTGGGTGTCGTGGTGGCGATCAGGCCACAGCCCGGACAAACTCCAGCATCCCTGGCCGAAGCTCCTGCTGGACATGTTCATCGCCGGCGGGGGATTCCTGCTCTATGAGCTTGGCCGCGTTGCAACGAATAACGGCGAGTCCCGCGGGATGGAGAACGCGGAGCGGATGATCGCCGTTCAGAACTGGCTCCACCTCCCGGACGAGGCCGCGTTCCAACAATTCATCATTTCCGACGATTTCTTGCTGAGAGCTGTCAACAAGATTTACTCGTTCTTCTTCCTCTCGACGGTGATCGGCATCCTCGTCTGGCTCTACCTGAACAGGCCGGCCGTCTACCGGAGAGTCCGCAACGCGCTCGGCCTGAGCACGCTAATCGCGATCGCCATCTTCGCTCTGGTTCCCATGGCGCCACCGCGGCTGACGCCTGCAAGCAACATGATCGACAGTCACGCCCGGGTCGGGTCCCGGCACGGGTTCGTGAACCAATTCGCGGCGCTGCCCAGCTTGCACATCGGTTGGCTGACACTGGTCGGCTGGGGCATGTGGAAAAGCCTGCACCGTGTTCCCGGCGCATTGTTTGCGATCGTGCCGGCATCGGTGATGATGATTGCCGTCGTCGCAACCGGTAACCACTACTGGCTGGACGGAGTTGTCGGCTCGGCAATCTGCCTTGGAGCCGTGATGTCAACCGGACCACAGCCGGATCCAGTTTCTACTCCCGCTCCATCC
>DASQCG010000474.1:0-9679 GCA_035634825.1 Thermomicrobiales bacterium
GCGGTATCGAACTCGACCTCGGCGCCCAGCGCCTCTAGGAGCGCGACCATGGTGTGAATATCCGAGAGGTCGGGAACGTTGGTCAGCGTGCATTCCTCGGCGGTCAGCAGCGTTGCCGCGATAAGCGGAAGGGCGGCGTTCTTGGCGCCGCCGATCTGGACGGCGCCACGGAGCGGCGCGCCACCCTCGATCCAGAGCGCGCGCGCCGATGCAGCGCTGACGGGCAAATCAGGTGTCATGCCGGTATGCACGGCGATATCGACCACTGTCGTAACTCCTGAGCGTCGTCACGTGGGAGCGCTCAGCAGGCACGGAGCGTTCATCTCTCCTCGTCATGTTCGACGCCGGTCGGATTGTGGGGAGACTATACCGAATTGTCGCTGCTCGTGGCCACGCCGGGTCCCGTCCCGGGGCGGCGATGGCGGCGTCCAACGTTCAGGCGCAGGTTCGCCCGGCGCAGAGCGGCCAGGGCCTCCTCGATCTCAACCGCCTCGCCGCGGTTCCGGATCGCCTCTTCAGCGCGGCGGCGGGCCTCCTCGGCGCGGTTGACATCGATCTCGTCGATGCGCTCGGCCGTATCGGCCAGGATCGTCACCTTGTGCGGCGTGACTTCGATGAAACCACCGAAGACGACGATAGATTGCTCCCGATTACCCTTCTTGACGCGAAGTTCGCCCGCGGCAAGGGTTGAAATGAGGGGAGCGTGCTGGGGCAGGATGCCGAGCGCACCATCAGAACCGGGCGCAACAACCATGTCGACATCCGTCTCAGACAGGACGACGCGCTCGCCCGTTACGATCTCTACGTCAAGCTTGGCCATGGTTGCCGTTCCTCGTTATCCCTCGCATCGGCTGCGGACTGGGCGAAAAGATGGCCATTGCGGGACAGTCGCGCCCGCAATGGCCCGACGATGACTATTGACCCTGGGCCGCGGCGACGACTTCGTCGATACCGCCCTTGTACATGAAGGCCGACTCCGGCAGGCTGTCGTACTTGCCCTCGAGAATCTCCTTGAAGGCGCGGACCGTCTCTTCCCGGGTCACGTACTTGCCCGGCGTACCCGTGAACTGCTCGGCCGTGAAGAACGGCTGCGAGAAGAATCGCTCGATCCGGCGGGCGCGGGCGACGACCTGCTTGTCCTCTTCGCCGAGTTCTTCGATTCCGAGGATGGCAATGATGTCCTGCAGGTCACGATACCGCTGCAGCACCTGCTGGACCTCGCGGGCCACGCGATAGTGCTCCTCGCCCACGATCAGCGGGTCGAGGATCCGGGAGGTCGAGGCGAGTGGGTCCACTGCCGGGTAGATGCCGCGCTCGGCGATCGACCGCTCGAGCGAGATCGTCGCGTCGAGGTGGGCGAAGGTCGTGGCCGGCGCCGGGTCGGTGTAGTCGTCCGCCGGCACGTAGACCGCCTGCACGGACGTGATCGAGCCGGTCTTGGTCGATGTAATCCGCTCTTGCAGCTGGCCCATCTCCGATGCGAGGGTCGGCTGGTAACCCACGGCGCTCGGCATGCGGCCGAGGAGCGCGGAGACTTCCGAGCCTGCCTGGACGAAGCGGAAGATGTTGTCGATAAAGAGGAGGACGTCGCGCCCCTCGTCGCGGAAGTACTCGGCCATTGTCAGGCCTGTCAGGCCGACCCGCAGGCGCGCTCCCGGAGGCTCGTTCATCTGGCCGAAGACGAGAACCGTCTGACTGGAGACACCGGAGGCCTGCATCTCGCCCCAGAGCGCCGTGCCCTCACGGGTCCGCTCGCCCACACCGGTGAAGACCGAGTAGCCCGAGTGCTCGGATGCGATGTTCCGGATGAGCTCTGTGATGATGACGGTCTTGCCGACGCCGGCGCCACCGAACACTCCAGTCTTGCCGCCCTTGGTGAACGGGGCGATCAGGTCGATGACCTTGATGCCTGTCTCGAAGATCTCGACCGAGGTCGACTGCTCCTCGAAGGACGGGGCCAGGCGGTGAATCGGGTAGTGCGTCTTGGCCTCGACCGGGCCTGCCTGGTCGATTGGCGCGCCGACGACGTTCAGGATTCGGCCGAGCGTTTCCGGTCCAACCGGAACGAGGATCGCGTGACCGGTGTCGACCGCATTCATCCCGCGCCGCAAGCCGTCTGTCGTGCTCATGGCGACGGCCCGCACCCAATCATTGCCGAGGTGCGTTTGCGTCTCGAGCACGAGTGTCGTCTCGTCGTCCATCTTCACTTCGAGCGCGTTGTAGATCGCCGGAAGCTGATCCGGCGGGAACTCAATGTCGACGACCGGGCCCATCACCTGCACGATGCGGCCGGTTGCTGCTGCTGTAGCTACCATGTGCCTCTCCTAGCCCTTGAGGGCCTCTGCACCGGCTGCGATCTCCGACACCTCGCGGGTGATCTGGGCCTGGCGCGCCTTGTTCAATGTCAATGTCAGATCGTGGACGAGATCCTTGGCGTTCTCCGAAGCGTTGCGCATCGCGACCATCCGGGCCGAATGCTCGGAGGCGATCGCGTCGAGAAGCGCCTGGTAAACCTGGACCTCGACGTACCGCGGCAACAGGCTCTGCAGCACGTCGGCCGGACTCGGCTCAAAGATGTAGTCGGTATACGCACCCGCGCTTTCCGGGCGGGTGATTGGCAGGATTTGCCGAACCTCCGGAACCTGGGTCAGAGTGTTGATGAAGCGGGCGTAGACAACGTAAACCGCATCAACCTTGCCGCTGACAAAGTCGTCGATCGCAATCTGAACGATCGGGCGCAGGTTGTCGAGCGAGACCGCGTCGCCCAGTCCCGAGTACTCCGCGATCACGTTCTGCCGGGTGCGGACCATGAAATCGCGACCCTTCTTGCCGATCGTCAGGAGCTCAACCGGGGTGTTGGCCTCGCTCAGGACGAACCGGCTGGCCCGGCGCACGATGTTCGAGATAAGCGGACCGGTCAGACCGCGGTCGGGTGTCATCAGGATGACGGCGCTGTTTCTGACTTCCCGCTGCTCAAGCAGGGGGAAGCTGGCTTCCTGGTCCGAATCGACGTGAATCGCGGACAGATCGCCGATCATCGCTTCGAGTCGCTCGGCGTAAGGACGGCTGGCCAACACACGCTGCTGCGCCCGCCGCATCTTTGACGCCGAGACCATTTCCATGGCCCGGGTAATCTGGGAGATATTCCGAACGCTGCGGATTCTTCTTCGAATTTCGCGTGGACCTGCCACGTCGCATGCCTCCTCGAGCCGCCGGGCCGGCGAGAATCACCGGCTCCGGGCGTGCTTCCTTCTTAGTCGGCCGCGGTCGCGGTGGCGGTCGTCGACGTGAATTCAGTTCCGGCCTTGAAGTCGATCACGGCGGTCTTGAGTGCCTCGGTGAGCTCGTCGCTCAACGCCTTCTCGCTCGCGATGCGGGAGAGGATGTCGGCCTTCGTGCTCCGCAGGTTATCAAGAAGCCCCGCTTCAAACTCGCGCACCCGTTCGACGGGTACGTCGTCGAGGTAGCCGTTGGTCGCGGTCCAGATGACGGCAACCTGCTCTTCGACCGGCATCGGTTGGTACTGGCCCTGCTTCAGGGTCTCGGTCAGGCGCTGGCCGCGATCGATCTGGGCCCTGGTGGCAGGGTCGAGGTCGGCGCCGAACTGCGCGAACGCAGCCAGCGAGCGGAAGCCGGCGAGCTCGAGTCGAAGGCGACCCGCGACCTGGCGCATGGCCTTGATCTGGGCGGCGCCGCCGACGCGGGAGACCGACAGACCTGCATTCACGGCCGGCCGAACGCCCGAGTAGAACAGCTCTGTCTCGAGATAAATCTGGCCGTCGGTGATCGAGATCACGTTGGTCGGGATATACGCCGAAACGTCACCCGCCTGCGTTTCGATGATTGGCAGGGCCGTCAGCGATCCGCCACCCAGGCTGTCGTGCATGCGCGCGGCACGCTCAAGCAGGCGGGAGTGGAGGTAGAAGACGTCGCCGGGATATGCCTCGCGTCCTGGAGGACGGCGGATCAGCAGCGACACCTGGCGATAGGCCCAGGCGTGCTTGGAGAGGTCGTCGAACGCGATCAGCGCGTTACCACCATTCTCCATGAACTCCTCGCCCATGGCAGTGCCCGCAAATGGCGCAATGTATTGGAGCGCCGCCGGGTCAGACGCGGATGCGACCACGACGATCGTGTGCTCCATCGCGCCGTACTGCTCCAGAAGCTGAACGGCCTGCGCGACCTGGGCGCGCTTGAGGCCGATGGCGACATAGATGCAGATGACGCCCTTGCCCTTCTGGTTGATGATGGTGTCCAGGACGACGGCGGTCTTGCCGGTCTGCCGGTCACCGATGATCAGCTCGCGCTGACCCCGACCGATCGGGATCATGGAGTCGATCGCCTTGATACCGGTCTGGAGCGCGGTATCGACGTCCTGGCGGAGAATCACGCCCGGGGCGATGCGCTCGATTGGCCGGCGCTTGTCGGTCTGGATCGGGCCTTTGCCGTCAATCGGCTGGCCGAGTGCGTTGACCACGCGGCCGACCATGGCCTCACCGACTGGTACGGAGGCGATGCGGCCCGTCGCGCGGACCTCGTCGCCCTCTTCGATCGCGGTGTACTCACCCATGATGATGACACCGACAGAGTCCTCTTCGAGGTTGAAGGCGAGGCCCAGGACGCCGTTCTTCGTGAACTCGACGAGTTCGCTCGCCATCACCTGAGACAGGCCGTAGACCCGCGCGATGCCGTCGCCGACTTCAACGACGGTGCCGACGTTGCTGACCGTCAATTCTTTTTCGAAACCGGCGATCTGCGCTCGCAGGATGTCGCCAATCTCAGTTGCACGTAGAACCATTGTTCACCCTGCCTGGCTACACCCCTCGACAAGAGGATCCGTAGCTACCAAAACTGTCAAACTATGCTCCGGCTTCCAACCGAGTGCGCAAGCGGCGCAATTGATTGGAAACGCTGCCATCGATGAGCTGGTCGCCGATCCGGGCGACAACGCCGCCGATGATCGAGGGATCGACCTCGGATCGGATCTCCACCTGCTTCCCGACCAGGGAGTTCAGGCGCTGTCGGATGCCGGCCTCGGTCTGTGGGTCGATCGGCTCCGCCGTGGTCACCCTGGCGACGACGATCCCGAGCTCGGAGAGCGCGGCATCGCGGAACAGCTCCGCCATCTCCGGGGCGATGCCCAGCCGACCCCGATCCAGCAACAGGGTTGCCAGATTCAGGGACTCCGGCTGCGCTCGACGGAGCGTTTCCTCAATCAGCGACATTTTCTGCGCTCGACTGATCTTCGGGCTGTTCAACACCAGTGCGGCGCCGTCATCCGACATCAGACCAGCCAGCGCGTCGAGATCCTGCTGCCACTGATCAAAACTGCCCTTTTCCCGGGCGATGTCGAACACCGCCTCGGTATATCGCTTGGCTGCTCCACTTGCCATGACGTTGCCTCTCCGACGCTATCCGCGCCCGTTGGAGGCGGTTGCCTCGGCAAGTGTCTCTTCGATCAGCAATGCCTGCGTGGCCGGGTCCAGCTCCTTGCGGACGATCTTGCCCGCAGCGGTAACTGCCAGATCCGCAAGCTCCTGCCGAAGTTGAACCCGCGCCTGCTCGGTTTCCGCCCGGAGCGCTGCCTGCGCGCGCGCGAGGTATTCGTCGGCCTGTTTGCCGGCATCCTCCCGCGCCTTGTTCAGCATTGCCTCGGAGGCTTCCCGCGCGTTATTGACGATCTGCTGCGACTCACGTCGAGCCTCATGCAGCGCCTCCTCGTTGCGGGCAGCGGTCGCCTTGAGGTCGGCCTGCATCTTCTCGGCCGACTTCATGCTCTCCTCAATCTTCTCCGTGCGGGAGTCGATCATGCGAACGATCGGCCCCAGCGCGTACCTCCAGATCAGGAAGATGAAGAGGAGAAATGCGATGAGCTGGACTGTGAACTTCCAGCCATCGATACCCAGATCACCCATTATTCCGTGTCCTCACTTGTGCCAGATGCCGGCGGGGCCGACCTCGGCAGCGTCATGAGCGACCGTTTCCGATCGCTCGCGCTGATGACTAGAGGACGAACGCAATGATGACCGCGATCACGAAGGCGTAGATCGCCACGGCTTCCGCGAGGGCGGCGCCGATGATCATCGTGGATCGGATCTCGCCGGCGGCCTCCGGGTTGCGGCCGAGGGCATCCATGGCGCCGCGAACCGCATTACCGATACCGAGGCCTGGTCCGATTGCGCCCAGGCCGATCGCAAGTGCCGCGCCAATTGCCTTGGCCGCATCAACGCCGTCTGTGCCCGTCAATCCACCAAACACTTCGTTCCTCCTTGTGCGACTCTCGATTCAAGCCGGAGTCGCGCCCTTCCCATGGACGACCCATGCCGTCCCAAGTAACTCACTGGTGCGGATCGATCACTCGATCCTGTGTATAAGTACCGGCCCGCAAATCGCGGCGCCGGGTTGCACCCGAAACTAGTCGCCGTGGCTGCCCGCAACCTGGGGAACAGCGTGGGCATCCGCATGCCCGGCGTCGTGATCCTCTTCCTCATGGCCGCCGGCTGCCAGCACGACGTAGATAGCTGTCAGCAGGGCGAACACGAGCGCCTGAATAGAGCCGAACAGCACTTCAAGGAACAGGAAGACAACCGGGACAGCTAGCGGGATGATTGCGATCTTGACCGCATTTGCCATGGCGATCATCACCGCCATCAGGACCTCACCGGCGAAAACGTTGCCGAAGAGACGGGCCGAGAGCGAAATGATTCGCGAAAACTCGCCGATCAGTTCGATCGGGAAGAGGAACGGCGGGTTTGCCATGTGCCGGATGCGGCCACCCAACCCGTGCGAGCGGATGCCAACGATCTGTACGGTCACGAACGTGACCAGGGCCATGGCGAGAGTCATGTTGATGTCAGCATTCGGCGCTCGCAGGAAGGGCACGAGCACCTTGTCGTGCTTCTCTTCGGCAGCGACCGCAGTCGTCGGCGGGCTCACCGGATCGACCGAGGCAACCTGATAGAGATTGGCGCCTTCCTCGTGCGTCGCGTCGGTCGGCGCTTCGCTGGTCGTTTTTTGTTCCGGCTCGCGCCACACGCCGATCGTGCCGACACCCGGGAGCAGGCCAGAGTAGTTCGCAAACAGGATGAAGATGAAGATGCTGCCAACAAGCGGAATCAGCTTCCGGGCAAAGCTGCGGCCGGCGGTACCCTCGACGATGCCGAGGATGAAGCCCACGATCAATTCGACTAGTGCCTGGGCCCGGCCCGGGACTTCCTGAAGATTGCGGGCGATCAACCACCCTGCCAGGAGCAAACCGCCCATGACGAGGAACATCGTCAGCATCGAGTTGGTCACAGGAATGGGGCCGACGTGGAAGAGCGTTTCGGCCGCAATCTCTACGTGAATTTCCATGCGAAGATTCCTGCTCTCCTACCGTTCCGTGTCGCTACGACTCTTGCTGCGGCCCGAGACGCGCGCGACCTGGCGCGCGACTGGACCAACCCTGGCCGACTTCGAGCTCAATTGGGCAAGCTCCCACAGCTGATATCCGGCGAGAAACAAGCCGAGCCCAACGCCAATCAACGTAAATACCGGGGTCGTATTCGCAATCCGATCGATGAGCAAACCGCCCAAAATGCTTATCAGGATTGAGACAACAATTGAGCAACCCATGCCCCATGCCATGCCGGCTGACGCGAGTTGCTCTCGTTCTTCGGGCGTCGGTGGCTTTAACACATTCGGTTCCCCACGACCGTCAACCCGATTGCGAACTTTATCACAATCTTTCGCGACCGGGTCGCGCAATCCGGGCATTCTACTCGCAGTTCACGGCGAGCCTGCGCGGGTGGTATTCTGCCCAATCGATATCGAAGGCCAACAACGCCAATCACGTGATGTGACAGTCCTATGAACGTGCTCGTCAACCGACTGTCATTGGGGCTGACCGGCAACCTCCGAGTTCTTCTGTTCACCATCTTCCTCTGGGAACTTGGCTTCGGTCTTTACTTCAACAACATGCTGACCATCTATATGAAGGGCGTCGGACTGACCGAGGCCAAGGTCGGCACGATTCTGACTATCGCCGGGCTCTTCCGGATCGGGCTCATGCTGCCCGCAGGCTCAATCATGGACCACGTCGGCCGCAAACCGGTCGTCGTCGGCGCCGCATTCATTTCGATTCCCGGAGCGCTGGCGTACATCTTCGCGGATGGCTGGGAGTTGCTCTTGCTGGCATCGATTTGCATGTCGGTCAACGCGCTCGGATTTCCGGCGATGTCGGCGATCATCGCGGACTCGAACGCGGAGGACCCGCTCGATGCCTTCCGCAAGCTCTATACCGTTGGCCCCGCGATCGCGTTCATCATCGGGCCGCTGATCGGCGGCCAGATCGCCGCACTCACGTCGCAGCGGGCTGTCTTCGTCGGGTGCGCAATCATCTTTACGGGCGCGTTCCTGCTCGCCACGCGCCTGTCGGAGCCGCCGATGCACAACCACGGCAACCGGCGCGGCGGCTATATCGACATCATCCGGCATCGGCCGATCCGGATGGTGGTCATTTATGGCTTCGTGATGGTCTTGGTGCTTGGCTTCGGGACGACGTTCCTGCCGAACCTGGTGACCGACAAGCACGGCTTCGACGATCAGCAGCGGGGCCTCGCCTTCTCGTTCGGCGCGGTCGGCACGCTCATCCTCTCCGTGGCCATGTCGAAGACGAAGCGAATCACCCATATCCGCGGCGTTGCCCTCGGCGTGCTTTCCGTGTCGGGCATCTGCATCGCCGCGCTTGTGATAAGCAACCCGTACCTGCTGATCCCGGCATTCATGATGCGCGGTGGGTTCATGATGGCGTGGTCATTGTTGACCCCGCTGGCCAGCGACATTACGCCGAAGCATCTGCAGGAGCGGACATTCGCCGGTATCGAGTTCTCGACCGGTGTCGGCAACACGCTCGCGCCGATCGCCGCCGGCGTCGCTTACGAATTCAACCGATCGGCGCCATTTCTGCTTGGCGCGATCGTCATGCCGATCCTGGCGGCAGTTGCGATCTGGTTGGAACGGCACGTCATCCAGCCGGAAGTCGATCGGCGCAATCGCGTCGATCGGCTCAACGCTCCGACTGAACCGGTCGCGACTGCCGCCTAGCGCATCGCGGCGAGCGCGGTCACGAGCTGATCGATCTCATTGTCCGTGGTCAGGTAATGGACGGACGAGCGGACGACTTTGTCGAGTCCCCGATCTTCCATGTCGAATCGCGTGCTGGCGACCGATGAGGTCGTGACGTTGATGCATTGCGCGTGGAGCCGCCGCTGGATCTCATCCGGCGCGGAGCCATCAAAGGTGAAGGTGACGATGCCGCTCTTGATCGCACCGACATCGGTGACGGTTACGCCGGGGATCGCCTCCAGGCGTGCCCGCAATGTCGCCGCCTGCTGCTGGATGCGCTCCCAGATCGTATCGACCCCGAGCGCATTGGCGAGCTTGATTGCCTCACCCATGCCAAGAATGTTGGCGAACGACCGTTCCCAGTTCTCGAATCGGCGGGCATCGGGCATCAGCTCATAGCTGTCGCGGCTTGACCACGTCGCCGCGTGGCCATCGAGCATCGGCGGCTCAAGTTGATCGATCACGCCCGAATTGACGTAGAGGAAACCTTGACCACGGGGACCGCGCAGGTATTTGCGGGCACTTGCCGAAAGCATGTCGCAGCCGATCGCGCGAACATCGAGCGGCTTGTGGC
>DASQCG010000475.1:0-6156 GCA_035634825.1 Thermomicrobiales bacterium
TCGGTGTCAGGAGCAGGTCGTAGTTGCGCATCCAGTCGGCCCACGCCGCCGCGTAGACGCCTTGATCGGCACGCGCCCTGGCTACGTCGGCCGCGGTCAATTGCCGCCCCTGCTCGACTAGCTCGACCAATCCCGGATCCATGATCGCGCGCACCTGCTCGAAGTCGTCTCGCCGCGCGCCGGCCATCGCCGCTACCCAGAGGACGTGCTCGATCGGCCATGGATCGGGCAGATTCGGATGATCCTCGACCACCTCGACGCCGAGATCCGCGAAGTCCTTGGCCGCATCCTCAGCGAGTGCCGCTATCTCCGGCTCGATCGCCGCATAGCCCAGATCCCGGCTCCAGGCGATCCGCAGACCACGCAAGTTGAGGTCCGAGAGGGCATCGACGTAGTCGACGCCGGAGTCCCACGAGATGCGGTCGCGCGGATCGGACCCGGCGACGACATTCAGCATCAGGGCGGCGTCCCGCACCCACCAGGTCATCGGCCCGTGATACGCGAGATCGGCGACACCGCTCGCGGGGAAGACCGGGACCAGGCCAATGCTCGGCTTGAGGCCGAAGATGCCGCTGAAGCTGGCCGGGATCCGAATCGAGCCGGCGCCGTCGGTGCCATGGGCCAACGTGCCGATTCCAGCTGCGATGCACGCGCCCGCTCCGCCGCTTGAGCCGCCGGGCGTCCGCTCCAGGTTCCATGGGTTTCGGGTCGTGCCGCTGACCGGGCTCGTCGTCTCGCCCTTCCAGCCCAACTCTGGTGTCGTGGTCTGGCCGAGCAGGAGCGCGCCGGCATCGAGCACGCGCTGAACGAACGGCGAACTGAAGGTGGCCGGCGGGTCATTGGCGTAGATCTTCGAGCCGCGCCGGCAGCGTAACCCCTCGATGAAGGTGATGTCCTTGATCGTGATCGGCACGCCCGAGAGCGGCCCGGCCGTCCCCGCCCGGTAATCCGCCTCCGATTGCTTCGCCGCGGCGCGGGCGATATCCGCTGTCACATCGGTAAACGCATTGAGGTGCGGATTGAGCCGCTCTATCCGCGCCAGCATCGCCTCCGCCACCTCAACCGGCGAAAACGCCCCACTCGAATACCCGTCGATCAACTCCGCCGCAGACTCGTACGCAAAATCCTCCCCAGCCATATGTCCCCAATCCTGCATTCGAAATCCGCTCACGGTCGCGCGTTGGGGCATCGTACGACAAGATCAAAGCCCAGTTGTGAACAGCTCGCCTGAGATATTGGAGGCTGGTGAAACGGCGTTAGTTTGACGAGGGCTCAAACACGTAAATCGAACCGGTGTTGTAGTTGGCGATTACGATTCCCGCGTCGCTGGCCGTGACCTGGCCAGGTACGAGTGGAAGTGAATCGTCCCGGAAAGACCATTCCGTCTCGCCGTTGGAGAAGTCAACAGCTACTATCGAGCCGCGCTTAACGAAGTACCCGAATCCTGAGGAAGAAGCGACTCCCCCAAGCGTTTCCTCCAACGTTGCACTCCACGATGTTCTGCCCGTAATTCTGTCAACGGCAGAGATTGTGCGGATCCCTTTGGTAACATAGCTTGAGTCGTCATAGGACAGCAAGATTACGAAGCGGTCCGTAATGGCAATCGCATGAGGCAAAAATCCGGTAGGAACTGTCCAGAGCGCCTCGCCAGAGTGAAGATCGAAACTATGCAGGGTTGTTGATCCATCGGGGATCATGTGCATTCCATACCCGAAGCCATCAGATGTTCCCAGAAAGACGACCTCCCGATCTTTCACCCTCCAAAGCAATTCGCCGGTTGAGAGATCAAAGGCATACGAGACATTCTCAAATCCTTCATCGACAAAATGCTCAAGGTCGAACAAGACGATCTGCTCACGTGTTGGGATTGTGAAGCTGAGCAGGGCAGGCTCAAAGGTGAACCGCCATCGCTCGGTCCCTGTGTGAACGTCGACCGCATGCACAGTCTTGATTTCGTTATTCGTGTACGCGTTTTCCAGTGAGAATACAAGCACCATACCGGACGCGAATTCCTCACCAAAGGCTGGATCCTCAAACGGGACTTTCCAGAGTCGCCTGCCGGTGTTCGAATCTAGCCCGGCAAGTGACGACTCACCTTGCACAAGGAGTATTCCGTCATGCAAGTACGCCGTCGAAGCAGAGAAGTCCACAGGAGCCGACCACATAGCTTCCCCGCGTGCGGTCGAAAGGGCTGTGATTCGGGAGCCGCGCTCCTCGCCTCGGACGTCGTCTATCGCGAAAACGGCCCGCTCGCTTACGGTGAGCCAAATAACGTCATAGTCTGGAGTCCACGTCCAACTGATATCACAAGTAAACAAGTCAGCAGCCAGGAGCTTTCCGTTCGCAGCAAAGTACGCCTTTCCGTTCGCGACTTTTGTCTCGAGGGTCGGCGCACCCTGAATCTCGCACCGCAAAGGCGCTCCGGCTTGAGACCCGAACTCGCCAAGTCGCATCGCAATGAGCGTCAGCAAAGCAACTATTGCGACAATTCTTAGCATCAAAGCGGCTCCGTGATAATCTCGGGGAACTGGAGAATTTGTGACTGACTCTAATTGAAACTTTCAGCAGCATCCATTCACCTTTGGTCATGTTTGCTTGGGATTGGAGCGTGCGATGCAGCAGGATTGGTTGCTTCGGATGATTGCGCAGCTCAGCACGTTTGTGATGGGCATCAAGCGGTTGCGCGAGCAGAAGCAGTGGACCGAGGTCCACGAGCAGATCGGCGAAGGCATCGGCCGCTTCGTCGGGCTGAACGCCTCGCTGGTCCACGCGATCTCCGAGGACGACCTGATCCAGCTCCTCAGCACTCGCGGCGGGGTCGACCTCGATCGCTGGTGGGCGCTGGCCGAGCTCTTGCGCGAGGAGGGTCTGGCCCTCGAGGAGCAGGGCGATACTGCCGGAGCGGAGCGCGCCTTCTCAAAATCGCTCCGCCTATCGCTCGAGGTGCTGCACGAGACCGATGAGGTGCCGAGCTACCTGAATGTGACCGAACTCGAAGCGGTCATCTCCCGCATGCAGGACCGCGATCTCTCACGCACGACTCGCCTGGCGCTGATCGAATACCTCGTCACGACCGGGCGCCTCGATCAGGCCGAGAATGTGGCGCTCTGGGCACTCGACGGTCCGGACATGCGAGCGCCGGCAGATGCCCGCGCCTTCTACGAGTCACTGCGCCCCAAATCGGACGATGAGCTGGAGGCCGGCGGACTCAGTCGCGAGGAGGTCGAGCTCGGCCTGGCGGCCCTCACGACCGAGTGAAGATACCCACCAGCGCGCCCTGGTTGATCGCGCTGGGGATATCGACTACGAACGGTCCATGCGGGTTCAGCGTCACCGCGATCTCGTCCCGGTCGGTCAACAGCTCGATCTCCCGCTCCCCGTCGAGCGCAATCGTGCCCGGCGCCGACTGCAGCCGGACCGACTCCCCAGGCAGCACTTTGGCCGCCGCCGCAATCGGCACTTCGCGAACGATTCCCGGCGCGAGCGGCGTCATGACGCTGTATCCCTCCCCACCGACCACGATGTGCGCGCCGAAGCTGGATCCGGCCGCATCAGGGAAGATCAATCCGCCGATCCCGCAGATCCCGATCTCTCCGCTCAATATTCGGGAGAGCACGACTTCGCGAATATGACCCGGTTCCCAGACCGCCCGAGCGCCGATCCACTGCTGCGGCGAGGTGACGACGTCGATCAGGGCAATATCCCGCAATTCGTCGTTGATCAGGACATCGAGGCGCGGTCGCCGGGCGATCGCCTCTCCCGCCACACCGAGCGCCGCCAATCCAGCCGCGAGCCCCGCCAGCGTCCCTTCGACCATGCGCGGGAAGACATTATTCGTGCCGGTCGAGACCGCTACGAGCGGCACGTCATCGCAGCCCTTGGCCACGACCCGATTTGTGCCGTCTCCGCCGAGCGTGATGATCGCGCCCACGCCAAGATCGACCAGACGGCAGGCGGCCTCATATGAATCGCTCGCGTTGCCGATCACTTCCATCGGCAACGGCTGCAGATCGAGCGCGAGGTCGGTACTTGACACGGCGCGCTGGACGATCGCATACGAATCGGGCAGGTACCAGACTTCGCCGATCCCGAGCGAGTCGAGCGCGAGCAGCGCCCGCCGCACGATGTTGATCTTCTCGTTGTTGTCGAAGGTCGAGGCGTGCGCGACCAGCCGGCGGATGTCCTTGCCCGAGACAGGGTTCGCGATGATTCCCACTACCCCGGTTGCAGCATTCGCCATCCGTCTCCCCTCTCCTCCGACGAGCCAGCCACGGCCGAACGACTGCGTGAGTGTACCGAGTCGGGGCATCAAGAGTGCCAGACGTGCGAATATGGTCAGGTTGCAACGACGGAATACCGGGGAGGTAAACGTGACCAACGGAGTGACCCTGACGGCAGAGGTGCCGGAACATGCGGCGCACGTCTTTTCTGACGAGGCGCTTGAATTCGTCGCCGAGCTGCACCGCGAGTTCAATCCGCGCCGGCTGGATCTGCTCGATTTGCGCTCCCAGCGCGTCGCCCGCATTCCAACGAGCTTCGGACTCGACTTCCTGCCCGAGACCAAGCCGGTCCGTGACGGCGACTGGCGAGTGGCGCCGGCATTGGCCGGTCTGATCGATCGTCGCGTCGAGATCACCGGCCCGACCGACCGCAAAATGATGATCAACGCGCTCAACTCGGGCGCAAAGGTCTTCATGGCCGACCTCGAGGACGCCAACTCGCCAACCTGGTCGAACGTCATCGAGGGTCAGGTCAACCTCTCCGACGCGGTTCGCCAAGAGATCCGGTTCGAGCAGGAAGACGGCAAGATCTACGAGCTCGAGCCGATCATCGCTACCCTCGTAGTCCGTCCACGCGGCTGGCACCTTGAAGAGCGTCACATCCTGGTCGATGGCGAACCCGCGTCAGCCTCGCTCGTCGATTTCGGCCTGACCTTCTTTAACAACGCGGCCGAGCAGGTCATGCGCGGGCTCGGCCCCTACTTCTACCTGCCGAAACTGGAAAGCCACCTCGAGGCCCGGCTCTGGAACGAAGTCTTCATCTGGGCCCAGGACCGCATCGGCATGCCGCTGGGCACGATCCGCGCGACCGTGCTGATCGAGACGATCTTCGCCGCCTTCGAGATGGAAGAGATCCTTTACGAGCTGCGGGACCACGCCGCCGGACTCAATGCCGGGCGATGGGATTACATCTTCAGCCTGATCAAGACCTTCAGCCACAGCGCGAACCACATCCTGCCCGATCGCGCCCAGGTCACGATGGCCGTCCCCTTCATGAAGGCCTACGCCGACCTGCTGGTCAAGACTTGCCACCAGCGCGGCGCCCATGCGATCGGCGGAATGGCGGCGTTCATCCCGACGCGCAAGGACCCGGCGTTCAACGAGTTTGCCTTCGCCAAGGTCAAGGAGGACAAACTGCGGGAGGCCAACCAGGGATTTGACGGCACCTGGGTCGCGCACCCGGGCCTGGTCGCGGCCGCCGAGGCAGAATTCAACGCGGTTCTCGGCGACAAGCCGAACCAGAAGGACCGGCAGCGCACGGATGTCGAGCCGTCGGCTGTGGCCCTGCTCGACACGACGATTGCCGGCGGCAAGATCACCGAAGCTGGACTCCGCACTAACATCAGCGTCGCGATCCAGTACATCGACAACTGGCTGCGCGGCATCGGCGCGGCGGCAATCAACAATCTGATGGAGGACGCGGCCACAGCCGAGATCTCGCGCGCGCAGATTTGGCAGTGGATCAGGCGCAATGTCCGCACCGACGACGGCGACCCGGTCACGATCGAGCGGTATCGCGCGCTCCGGGATGAGGAGGTCGCCAAACTCGACTCTCCCAGGGGCAATCGCTATGCCGATGCGGTCGAAATCCTCAACACCCTGATTGACAGCGACGACTTCATCCCGTTCCTGACCCTTCCCGCCTACGGATACCTCGACGGAGTCAAGGCATGATCCAGGCGGGCGAGGCTCAGCTCATGGTTTCCGGGTTCGATTCGCCGGAGGGACCCGCCTTCGACCGGGATGGCAACCTGTTCTTCGTCAACTGGCTCACCAGCTCAATCAACCGCCTCGACACGAACGGCAACGTCACCGAGTTCTTCAACACCGGCGGCATTCCGGCCGGGCTCGCGTTCCACCCCGACGGGTGCCTGTG
>DASQCG010000476.1:0-2997 GCA_035634825.1 Thermomicrobiales bacterium
TCTGCTGGCGCAGGAAGGTGCGGGCCTCGGGATCGGCCGGGTTCAGTCCGTAGTGGTTAATCAGGATCGTCATCTGCGGCTTCCAGAGATCGTAGGCTTCCGCCGAGACGTGCTCGTAGATCCGTAGCCCCAGCTCACCCGGGAACGGCGGGCGATCGAGACCCGGTGCAAGCCGTCCCAGCTTGACACATTGGACCATTCGCGGGGTAGGCTCACTCATCAGTTCGACCTCAGTTCGGTAGGGCCGTCAACTCGACCCGATGGCGCAATCGTCCGGCAGATCACTACGGGATGTCAAACGACACAATCACATCGCGGTGGACATGCCTGTTCTTCGGGATGCCGTGCACGTTCTCGGCGCCGATCCTGTCCGCGTTGGCCCGTCCGGATATCGAGCTGGTCGGCGTTGTCTCGCCCCAATCGGCGCCCGACTCGGAACCGTTTCGCCTCATCCGCGGTCTTCGCTCCCGGGCCACCGTGACGCTATCCGGTCAGGCAAGCCACTTCGCCGCGCCGCGCTACATGGTCCGGGACGTGAATCACCCGCGCCTCCACGCCGAGCTGGCTTCGCTCGATCCGGATCTGATCATCGTGGCCTGCTACCCGAGCCTGATCCCGGCCGAGATCGTGGCAATGGCCCGGGTTGCGGCGATCAACGTCCATCCCGCACTCCTGCCGCGGCATCGTGGCCCGGATCCGCTCTTCTGGACATTTCAGGCGGGGGACGATCAATCCGGAGTCACGCTCCACGCGCTCTCGCCGCAGTACGACGCCGGCGACATCCTCCTCCAAGCCACTACGCCGATTGGACCCGATGAGAGCCTGCCATCCCTCGAGCGACGCCTGGCCCAGATCGGCGCGGAGCTGGTCGGCCGGCTGATCGACGACCTGCCGCACCTGCCCACACCGATTCCGCAGGACGGCGCGACGGCGACCTGGGAGTCTTGGCCACGCGCCCTCGACCGGGAAATCGACCCCGGCTGGACGATCGAGCGTGCTCGCCGGTTCATCGCCGGAGCAGCGGCCACGCATGGTCCACTGACCTATCGCGCGGACCAGCAGTCGGTGTCGATTACCGGTCCTGCCGGACCGGGCGTGGGTCACGAAATCAGGCTGCGAGATGGATCGCTCTTTGTAGCCTGGCGTTCCTGAACGGGGCCGATCGGGCTAGCCCCTTTTGACACCCCGCCAAATCTATGAGATAACCCGGGTCAATCGCTCACTGAAACGGCATCCTGAGGCGTTTTACGCTGATCGCTGGCTACGATCAATGCCGATCGAAAGCGAACTTCACCCCGGCCTCATCGAGGGATGGACCGGGCGACCCGCACCGCATGCGCGTGTGTTGGCTGGTCGAATATCGAACGCGCGATTCGCACCCTGCGTGAATCGCCACCTTACGTCACTCGGATCAGGAACGGTCGGCCCGCCTCCGACCCCCGCCCTGATCGGGATGACTCGAAGGAGCGGCCCATCATGTCGCTACCGCGTGCGCACTCGGCCGTGGGAATGTCTCGCCATGTCAAGTTGCTGTTGGCCGCCCTGATCGTGGCGGCAATGCTTGTACCGATCACGTCCGCGCCGGCGCCGGTCCGCGCGGCAAGCGCCTACACAACCGACTATCTGAATCTCCGCGCCGGACCCAGCGGCAACAACTACATCAAGCTGGTCATGCCGCCTGGCTCATACGTCGATCTGCTCAGCGACCTCGGCCGCTCCGGCTACTACAAGGTCAACTACCAGGGCGAGCTCGGCTACGCCCACTCCGACTACCTGAGCGTTGGCGGCGGAAGCGACGTTGTCGATGCCGGCTGGGGTAACGCCGGTGCGGCAATCACGACCGACTACCTCAATCTTCGAGCCGGACCAGGCACGGGGCACAATGTCCTGATGGTCATGCCGGTCGGAGCGTCCGTCCAGCTCACCGGCGCCGCTGACAGCGGCTTCTCTGGTGTCGTCTACGGCGGCATGAATGGCTGGGCCTCGACCGATTTCCTGAGCAGTGACGAAGGCGGAGGCGGCACCGATGATCCGGGCAGCGGCAACGCCGGCACCGCCTACACCACGTCCAGCCTCAACTTGCGCACTGGCCCGAGCCTGAACCGGGACGTGATCCTGGTCATGCCGAGCGGCGCGGCCGTGACGCTGACTGGTGAGGCGCGGAACGGCTTTGCCGGCGTCGATTACAACGGGACGACGGGCTGGGCCTCGCAGGACTACCTGACGACCGACCCGGCGCCGGCCGACGACGGCTACTACACCGGCGACGAGATCGTTCAGATCATCTACGCGGCAGCCGATACCTACGGCCAGTCCCGCTCGGCCATGCTCGCCGTCGCCCAATGCGAGTCGCTGCTCGACCCCTCCGCGACCAATGCCTGGTCGGGTGCGGCGGGCCTCTTCCAGTTCCTGCCAGGGACGTGGGCAACCACGCCGTGGGCTGGCGACAACATGTATGACCCGGTCGCCAACGCCAATGCCGCTGCCTGGATGTGGTCGGTCGGCCGCCGCGGCGAATGGGTCTGCTAGTCAATCAACGCAAACAGGTCTCCGTCACCGCCCGGGGATAAATGCCCGGTCTGAGTACAGGAAGCCCGCTAAAAGCGCTAAGGACTGACGGTTTTCCAAGGGTGGCCGCCTGGTTAGTCCCTTCAGTGGACTTATCGTTTCTCAGCCCGGTCCTTTAGCACCGGGCGGCGAGGGAACGTGTGATTTCCGGAGCAGATCACCTTTCCGGGCGCGGGAACCGGGCGTTGAGCCAATCGATCATTCGCGAGATGACCGCGTCCTGGTCGAGCTCGTTGAAGATTTCGTGCAGGTCGTCGGGCCAGAGCACGAACTCCTTGTCGGCCGATGCAGCATTGGCCACGAACTCGCGCGAACCCTCCGGATCAGTGATTGGATCCGCCCCTCCGTGCATGACCAGCAGCGGAACCCGGATCTCGCTCGCCCGGGACCGAGTCTCCTCCGAGAGCTCGTACAGCTGACGCGCGATCC
>DASQCG010000477.1:0-4584 GCA_035634825.1 Thermomicrobiales bacterium
CGCCCACAACGACAGGACAACAAGAGCGAGAATCGGTAGCGCCCCGTCGAGCTTCAGGCGAATACGCGTCATTCCGCGGGTTCGACTGGCTCAGGCTGGGGCGCGAGAGCGAACCAGATGAGGGAAATCGTGCCGGCGACAAACACCACGAGCAACGCCGCCAACAATCCGGTCAGCAGCCACTGCGGATGAAGGTGAATGAAGTCATGCCGTGCCCGCCACCAGACACGCCAGACGTGCTCGTGACTGGAAAGATCGACCAGCGAGGCATCGAACCCGGGGATCTGGGTCTCCGGCACCTGCACTCCGAGCGTGATCGGCACGCGGATCAGGGCAGCGACTACGCCTACCAGTGCGATCACCGCGCACCAGATCCAGCGCCGATCCAGCCGATGCTCGACTTGCGATTCGTCGATCATGATGCCAGATACCAGTACGGAATCACGTATTGCGTGTAGATCAGGACGTTGATCGAGACCATGAAGAGCAGAAATGCGACGATCGCCGCCGAGTGGTATCGAGCCGGCACGATTTGCCGCAGCCCGAACGCGAGCAGAATCGCGACCGCTGCCACCGCGTTGAAGTAGTACCGCGCCTGCGTCAACTTGAAATCGGTCCCGAACTGCAGCATCGCGCCGTATGCGACCACACACACGGCCAGCAGCACCCAGAGTCCAATGACCTGCTCCCGCGCCAATACCGATTGGCCCGACGCTCTCCTTGAAAGGCGTCTCGCGCTTCCGAAGACCAGCGCGCCGATCGCGACGATGGCCAGGATCAGCAGCGGGACGCCGATTAACGTCAGCAGCCAGGTATCGAGGTGGATCAACCGCCAGCCAAACTCGCCCCAGGTCTCCTTCCATCGCATTTCCGCGAAACCTTTGTTGAAGAGGAGGCCCCAGATCGAGGGCGGGTTGTCATACCGGTACGTCCACAGGTACTGGAGGGCCTTGATTTGGCGGAGTCCGCTCAGGTTTCCGTAGGTGCGGTAGAGAAACGCGTACCACGGCCAACAAACCAATGCCGCGACAGCGACCGTGGCCGCTCCCAGCGTGACCCAACGCCGGACATGCCTGATCCCGACGCCCAGGATGATGGCAAACGCAATCAACGGGGCCGCGCTCAGCATTGATGCCTTCGCCAGCAGCCCGAGCCCGAATACCAGTCCGATCAGCACGCTCGACTTGAGCGTGAAGCCCCGCCGGACTCCACGAATCAGCAAGTAAACGAGCACGGTGAACACGCCGATCAGCATGATGTCGTTGTTGATCATCGCCGACTCGTATGAGAACTGCGTCTGGAAGGCGACGAAGGTCGGCGCCACCATCAGCATCAGGCGATCCCCGGGGAAAAGCAGCCCGGCCATCAGGTAGGTGAGCCAGACGACCATCAACCCGATCGGGATGGCCGCGGCGCGCAATACGTACTGCTGCCGCTCTATTGACATCGAGTCGGTCGCTTTGTAAATCGGCGCCATGACCGCGTAGTAGAGCGGCGGATGATTTGCCGCGTACTGCCAGCCGTTCGGGTACGTCTCGCCTGCGAACGACATCGCATTCGGCGGGCGGGTGGCGAACTCAGGTCGATCGTTCGAGCCGCAGCACCAGTCCAGCACATACCGCTGGTACTTGTAGAGATCGAGCGGCATGTAATCGCCCGGGTAGGTCGTTTTGTTGGCTGCCCAGGCTGCCCGCCATTCCGCCAGATCCGGGATGACCGGGATGCGGTGCTCGTCGGCGACGGTCCGAATGTAAGCAAAGTGCGCGACTTCGTCGTGTCCCGTGAATGGCGGGAACAGCACGACGTTGAAGACCTGCTTCGCGAAGAAGAGGATCAGCAGGACCGCAATGTACTTACGGTGCGGAGGCCAGGCGCCGAACCCGGCCATGCGTCCGCGCTTCGCAGGAACAGCGGACATGCCTGATGTCGGCGCTAATGTCGCTTGCTCAAGCACTTCAGCACGCTCCGGCAACAGGCCATTTCCGACTCGACGAGAACCCGCCCCGGACTATCGTTGGCTGCCGGCCAGAGCGGGTTCGACGTGCTTGATCTCGTGGTACTCCTGATCGGCATTGACCTGGTCGAGGTCATGGTGCTCGCCCAGGATGTTCTTCGCGGCCAACAGGCCCGTCTCGATCGAATGATCCGTGTTGTTGTACCGGAAGGTCCCGTATCGCCCGATGATCTGGATGTTCTCCAGGCTGTAGACGAATTCCTTGACCTTCTCGAGGTGCTTCTCGTAGCCAATCACGTACGACGGGTACGCCCGGGGAGCGCGAACGGAGAATCCACCGATCACCTCATCCGGCGTGATGAACTTCAGGTCATTGACCAGGTGATCGACGGTCTGCTCGACCAACTGCTCTTCCGTCATGTTCCAGATCGAATCCCCGAACGAGCAGAAGTACTCGACCACCAGCGAGGTGTATTCGTCGCCAGGCACCATTGCCGCGCTCCAGTTCTTCGGCTCGTGGAAGCGCCCGAAGAGGATGTTGCGGTCATGGACGTAGAGCCACGTGTCCGGCGTGACCTGCTTCTTCTTGAGCATCACGTTGACCGTGATCACGTTGCGGAAGGTCAGTTGGTTGGCCGCTTCGATCACGTCCGCTGGCGCGGCCGGCTCGACGATCTTGGCCAGCACGGTCAGCGGGATCGAGGAGATGTAGTTCGCCGCCTCGACCCGCTTCGGCCCGTCCGGTGTGCTGAGCGTCACTCCGGTCACCCGGTTGCCTTCGCGGTGGACGACCTCGACACCCGAGCCGAGCTCAATCTGATTGCCCATCGCAGTGATCGCGTCGGCCATCCGCTCCGAGAAGCGCCCGAATCCGTACTTCGGGTACATGAAGTTGTCGATCAGCGAAACGACCTTACCCTTGGACGGCACGATCGCGTCCTTGACCGCAGTGACGAGCGACATGCCCTTGGATCGCTGCGTAACCCAGTCGCCGCTCATATCGCTGCAGGGCAGGCCCCAGACCTTTTCCGAGTAGCGCTGGAAAAAGAGCTCGTAGAGGGTTCGACCGAACTGGTCGATGTACGCGTCCTCCATCGAGACGATCGGTGTCGGGTGCAGCTTTTGCTCGAGCCGGACCTTGCCATAATCAGCCATGGCTTTTGTCGCAAGCACCGGACCGACGGCCTTGAGCGCGTTGCTGATCTTGAGTGGATAGTCGACGAACTTGCCGTCGAAGTAGATCCGGCTTATGCGATCGACCCAGAGCAGCTCCTCGCCGACAACCTCCTTGAAGATGTCGTTGAGCTCGTCGTTCTTGGTGAACCAGCGGTGGCCACCGATATCGAACTTGAATTCGCCGTGCTCGGTTTCATGCCGGATCGTGCGCGCCAGGCCACCGACGAACGGAGCCTTCTCGACCACGGTCGTCGGCACGCCGGCCTTGCTCAGCACATAAGCCGAGCAGAGGCCACCCGGACCTGCTCCCATGACAAGCGTGGAGCGGTCGGACGCATCCGGTCCGGAGCCGTTGGAATGTGCGGGCATGCAGCTAATGCCTTTCTCAAGAGGAGATATACAACACGGGACGGATGCCCGATTCTCGACGGTTCAGAACGTGACCTCTATCGATCGTCATCACGGTGCTCACGCGACGCAACCCGGAAGATTGCCACAATTCTGTATACCACTGGCCTTTTGCACCGTGCCAACGCCACACTGAGTGACTGCCTGACAGGGGCTGCTCGCCCGGTGACCTACTCCCGCCAGGTGATCGCGTTGTTCAGGCTGAAATTCCAGACTGCCGCGACACCAGCTCCGATCAGGTTGGCCACCAAATGATGAACTCCCTGATGCTCGGCCAGGTAGAGCAGGATGACCCAGTTGATCAACAACCCGCCGGAGTTGATCGGAACGTAGGCTCCCAATCGATGTACGATGGGACCACTTCCCCGGTCGTGCCAGGTCCACATCTCGTTGAGCACGAAGGTCACGGCCATCGAGGCCAGAATCGCCAGCGGTGAAGCTACGACGAGCCGTATCCCGCCGACGTCATGCAGGAGCACCAGCATAAGCTGATTCACGAGCAAGCCGAACGAGCCGACGATCAGGAACTTCTGGAACCGTTTGGCCACGGACAGGGCCTGCACGGCTCGTGCGGGAAGCGCCTCGGCTGAAATCATTGCGGGTGTCCCTGCTCCTTGCGTTCGTGCAGAAGGGAGCCGCCCGAGCGGCACCCGGGCGGCGAACCTGGTCGAACCCTACCATGACACTCTACTGAACGTCTGCCGAATTGTCTTTCCCTGTGATCTTCTCATAGGCCGCTTTCAGTTGCGAATCGGTCGACGCTTGTAGCTCAGACGACGAAATCTCGCCGCCGACCGATGGTCGGATCTGGTCGGCATTGGCCGGGAGTGTCACTTCGTCATCCGGAGTCACGCCGTGCTTCCAGATTTGCTCGCCGTCCGGCTCGAGCCAAAGCGCGGTGCCAAGCAACACGATCGAGCCGTCGTTGAGGTTGAACGGCGTGAGCACGGTGCCGGTCCCAAACGTCGTCTCACCGATCAGCGGCGAGCGTCCGTTGTCGCTGAGCGCGCCGGCGGTGATCTCCGCCGCGGACGCCGATCCATGGT
>DASQCG010000478.1:0-2478 GCA_035634825.1 Thermomicrobiales bacterium
GCCGAGGTGCCCACCGACGGTCGGATCGAGCATCCCTGGTGATGTGTCCTTGGCCATGCTTCGCCGCTGCAAGATGAGGAACTCGCCGTCGTGGTCCCGGCCCATGACCCAGACGTGGATCGCCTGGTGCCAGTCGCCATCGCGGTGGACGTCGGCCCGGCGCTTCTGGATACCGGTCGGTTTTCCGTCCCAGGTGACGACATCGAACAGCTCATTCGGGTCCTGCGCCACGGTCATGCCGGATCATTCCCTTTGCCGTGAAACGAAAGCGGCGGCCGAAAACCCGGCCGCCCATCGGTGCATAGTTTGTCCCAAGGTGCACTAACGGATATTGGCGACCTGGCTGGCCACGGTCAGGGCGTTGCTCCACTTGTCGGCAAGGTTGACGACACGCTCGGAAAACAGACCGAGCGCGATGTTCGCGATGACCATCGCCGCGATCCCAACATTGAGCAAGCCGGTATTGAACGGGCGCAGCTGCTTGTCCGGTGCCGGGTTGAAGTACATCACTGCTACGACGCGCAGATAGAAGTAGGCGCTCAAGGCCGAGGCCAACACGACCGCCATGGCGAGCCAGAGCATGTCCGATTGAATCGCCGCCAGGATGATGTAGTACTTCGCGTAGAAGCCGAGCAGCGGCGGGATACCCATCAGCGAGACCATGAAAATGGCCATCGCGACCGCGGCAAGTGGTTGCCGGCTGCCGAGTCCGGCGAAGTCTTCCAGCATTATCCCGCCGCCCCGATGCTGAATCCACGCAACCACGGCGAAGGCGCCGATGTTCATGAAGGTGTACGCGAGCATGTAGTAGAGCAGTGCACTGACCGCGGTGTCGGCAGCCGTGGTGGAGCCGGACGTGCCGAAACCCGCTTTGCTCACCTCGTAGGCCGCCAGACCTACCATCGCATACCCGGTGTGGGCGATCGATGAGTAGGCCAGCATGCGCTTGACGTTGCGCTGGCTGATGGCGACGATGTTACCGAAAAACATCGTGATCACCGCCAGGATCGCCAGCAACATGTACCAGTCGTCCCGGAGCGGGCCGAGACCCTGGATCAGGATCCGGATGATCGCGGCGAATCCGGCCACCTTCGGGATCACTGACATATAGGCGGTCACCGGGGTCGGTGCGCCATCGTAGGCGTCCGGCGTCCACATGTGGAAGGGCACCGCCGCGATCTTGAAGCCCAGGCCGACGACCAGGAGCAAGAGGGCCAGGAGGAGCGAGGTCTCGAGGCGACCGCCATCGGCCGTGACTTCGGCCATGCGCGCCGAGATGGCGTCGAGGTTGGTCGAGCCGGTCAGTCCGTAGGTCCAGGCCATGCCGTAGACGAGGATCGCGCTGGCGAAGATGCCGAGCAGGAAGTACTTGAGCGCGCCTTCCATCGAGGTCTCACGCCGCTTCGCGAAGGCGGTCAGCACGTAGGTGGCGAGGGACGAGAGCTCGATGCCGACGAAGATCATGACCAGGTCGCCCGCGGCGGCGGTCATCAAGGCGCCGAGCACCGCGAACGAGAGCAGCACGTAGAACTCGCCGAGTGGCATGCGCCCCTCGAGGAATTCGACGTAGCTGGCCGAGACCATCACGCTCAGGATCGCCGCGGAGAGGATTGTCAGCGACAGGAAGAGCGTCAGCCCGTCCGCCCGGAACATACCCCGGAAGGTCGATTCGGTGTTGTCGCGCTGCCAATAGAGCGAGATCAGCGCGGCCGCGTAGCCGACGAGCGAGATTCCGGTCAGGACCGTGTAATGGCTGCGGCGCGGGAAAAAGGCGTCGCCAAGAATCAGAACCATCGCCAGGCCGAACACGATCAGCTGGGGCAGCATCAAGCTGAAATCCGGCGATGACAGATCGAGTTTGAGCAGATCCACTGAGTTCACTCCACTCCGCGCACGCGGGCCACTTCGTGCTCCAACTAACTCATGAACGGCAGCAGAATGCGCTCAAACGCCGGGCCAACGATATCCAGGATCGGCTTCGGATAGACACCGAAGACGATGGTCAGCACGGCCAGCGGCAGCAAGCACCAGAGCTCGATCCGGTTCAAGTCCGGCCATTCGATGTCGTGCGTCGCATCGCCCGTCGCGGCGTCATGCGAGGCGCCCGAGACCGGAAGCGGCTCGCCGTGGCCATGTCCGTCAAGCAGGCCGGCGCGCTCGAGCCGGGCAACTTCGTCCTGCGTCAGTTCGGTATCATGCGGGTCCGGCATGTCCTCCGGCTGCCGGCCGAAGATGACGCGCTGGAACATCCACATCATGTACCAGGCCGCCAGGATCACAACCGAGAATGTGATGACTGCAAGCCACTTGCTGTACTGGAAGGTTGCGAGCGCCACCAGGAACTCGCCGATAAAGCCGGACAAGCCCGGCAAGCCGATGCTGGCCAGCATGAAGATTCCGAACAGCACCGAGTAGACCGGCATACGCGTGGCGAGTCCGCCGAACTTCGCGATCAACCGCGTATGGGCGCGCTCGTAG
>DASQCG010000479.1:0-2724 GCA_035634825.1 Thermomicrobiales bacterium
CGATCGCCCTTACCGCCGGCGCCGGGACCCGGGAAGCACTTGGTCACGCTGGTCAGGTAGAAGTTGTCCTCGAGCGGGTCGTCACCGTCGAGACCTGCGGCGGTCAGCCACGAGCGCAGCTTCACTCCGGCAGTTCCGGCATAAGCGGGCCGCTCATGCCCAAGCGCGGCCGGCGCCTGCCCGACGATCATCCACGTCCGCTCCGCCACACCCCGGAACACCGGCCGCGCAATCTCGACGTGCCCGGCCGATACGCATGCCTGGCATTGGAGAATCAACTGTTCTACGAAGGGAATATCAATCTTTGACATTTCTTGCTATCGTTGAAGAAGAATCACGTTGTACGCCGAGGGTAAATCAATGAACGTCAGCCTGACACCCAAGCTCGAGCAGATGATCCGCGACAAGGTCGAAAGCGGCCTCTACAACAACGCCAGCGAAGTCGTCCGCGAAGCCCTTCGTCTGCTGGACGCCCACGAGCGCGAAATGCACTACCGCCTCGACGCCGCACTCCAAGCGGGACTCAAGGACGCAGACGAGGGTCGAACCGTCCCGCTGACCCGAGAGCACGTCGACAGGATCATTGCCGAGGGGATCGCGAGGGCAAATTCAGATGCTCCGCTCAACCCTGATGTTGTGCCGTTTGATTGGCTTCCGTTAGACGAGGACAAGTCATGAACATCAGCCTCAGCCCCGAACTTGAAACCATGATCCGCGAGAAAGTAGAAGCCGGCGAGTACCACGACGCGAGCGAAGTGGTCAGCGAAGCCCTCCAAATCATGGCCAAGCATGAGGAGCGACTGCGGATTAAGACGATGCGGGACGCCGCTATTGCCGAGGGCATTGCCGCGGCTGACAGAGGCGACAAGGCCGAACTGACCCGGGAAGTTTGGGACCAGATCATGGCAGAAGCGGATGCGATGGACGACGATGAACCGCTTGATCCCCTGGTCACGGGCGAGTTCTAGTGGAGAGACGAACCCTCAGCCTAACGACACCGGCCAGACGAGACCTGCATTCCATTCGGCGCTATTCAATGAAGTCTTGGGGACGCGATCAGACGGAAGCCTACGTTTCACTGCTTCTGTCCACCGCAGAATTGCTTTGCGATTTTCCCGAACGTGGTCGGCTGGTGAGCAGCGATTCCACGAATGTCCACCGGGTGATGATTGAACGTCATGTCATTTACTATCGGGTCTTCGAGTCAGAAATCGAGATTATCCGCATTTTGCACGAGCGCATGGACGCGACTTCACTGTTCGGCTAGCGCTACCGGCATTCAATTGGACCGTCATACCCGAAGCGAGAAGCACCAATGGACCTCACGCTTAGCCCCGAGCTCGAACGGATGATCCGGGAGAAAGTCGAGTCCGGAGAGTTTCACGACGCCGGCGAAGTGATCAGCGAAGCCTTCCGTCTCATGGCAATGTATGAGGACGACCTCAGGTACAGGCGGGTACTTGAGGCAGCTCTGGCAGAAGCCGTTGCCTCCCTGGATCGTGGCGAGGGAGTCGAACTAACGGATGACTTGTGGGATCAGCTCATGGCGGAAGGTGACGAGTTGGCCGCGCGCGGCGAACCGATCGACCCGCTGGTTTCCGGGGAGTTCTGGAAGCTTCCCTGACGATCGCGGCGCGCAGACAGCCTGACAGTCCCGGAAACGGGGCGCGGGGTGGCTCGCCCCGCGCTCCAACACCATGCGGACAACTCGTCTGAATGCCGCTCAGCTCTCCCGGCCCCAGGTGAGTAGGCGCAGGCCGTTCAGCACGACGATGACCGTGCTGCCTTCGTGGCCGACCACGCCCAGTGGCAATGGGATGCCGATCGTCAGCGCCGCGAGCGCCAGCACCACGATCACGCTCAGCGAGAAGGCGATGTTCTGGATGATCGTCCGGTGCGTCCTTCTGCTCAGCTCGATCGCGTAGGCCACCCCGTTCAGGTCGTCCGTCATCAGCACCATGTCGGCCGTCTCCAGCGCGACATCCGTGCCGGCGCCGCCCATCGCGATGCCCAGGTCCGCCGTCGCCAGGGCCGGCGCATCGTTCACGCCATCCCCAACCATCGCGACCGCGCCGTCGCGCTTGAGCTCGGCGACGACGTCCATCTTCGCCTCCGGCAACACGTCGGCCCGGATATCGGTGATCCCGACCTCGCGCGCGACCTCGGCCGCGACCCGCTCGTTGTCGCCGGTGATCATCACGACCTTCTTGATGCCGACCCGCTTCAGCCGCTCGATGATCGAGCGCGCCTCGGGCCGGATCTTGTCCGAGATCTCGATCAACCCCAGCACGCGGCACTCATCGGTCACGAAGACGACGGTCTTGCCACTTTCGAGCAGCTTGCGCGCGTCGGTATGGTCGATCGTGGCCGGAATCCCGATCTCCCGCATCAGCGTGGCATTGCCGACCCAGTAGAGCCGCCCGTTGACCTCGGCCGAGACGCCGTGACCGGGCTTGGCGGCGAAGTTCTCGGCCGGCAGCAACGGGAGCCCGCGCCGCTGCGTCTCCGCCAGGATCGCCCTCGCGATGTGATGCTCGGAGAAGTGCTCGACACTCGCCGCGAGCTGGACCAGCTCATCGTCGGTCATCGCCGGGTCGAGCGAGATCGCGGCGGTCACCGACGGCTTGCCGAGGGTGAGCGTGCCGGTCTTGTCGAAGGCGATGATCGGGATCGATCCCGCCGCCTCGAGGTACGCGCCGCCCTTGAACAGGATGCCGTGCCGGG
>DASQCG010000480.1:0-5248 GCA_035634825.1 Thermomicrobiales bacterium
CGGTCGCGACCTCGTCGGTTGACGCGACGCGCTGAATGCCCCGTGCGCCGTAGGCGGCGGCAATCAGCGCCGCAACGCCGCCAACGAGCAGGCCCCACCGAGCGCCGATATGCTCTCCGATGGCGCCGATGATCGGTCCGCCGATCGGAGTCGTCCCGAGAAACGAAACCGTCCAGAGCGCCATCACCCGGCCGCGCATCGTCGGGTCGGTCGCGAGTTGAATCGTCGAATTTCCCATCGTGGTAAAGCTGATTGAGAAATACCCCACCACGAGCAGCAGGCCGACGGCGACGTAGAGCGTCGGCGCAAGCGCGGTCAGAAGCACGCTGCACCCGAACAGGGCGGCTGAGATCACGATCGACCATTGCGACGTCCGCACACGCCCTGCGACCGACAGCCCGCCGACCACAGCGCCGAGCCCCATCGCAGCTGTCATTGCCGCGTACGCGCTCGGCCCGCTATCAAAGGTGAACTCGGCAAAGATCGGCAGGATCACATTGAACTCATACGTAAACGTGCCGATGATCGCCATCATGATCAACGTCTTGCGCACCGGCAGGTTTGCCCAGGCGTAGGCAAAGCCTTCGCGGAGCTGCCCGCGGGCGCGTGATACAGTCTGGCCGAGGAACATTTCATCCTCGCGCATCCGCATCAGCATCAGGATCACGGCGAAGTACGACAACCCGTCCACGATGAAACATGCAGCTAGCCCGACTGTGCTGACGAGAATGCCGGCGAGTGTCGGGCCGATCACCCGGGCCAGGTTGACCTCAGTCGAGTTGAGCGAGACCGCGTTCCGGATCTGGTCCGGTCCGACCAGCTCCAGAATCAGGGATTGCCGGGTCGGGTTGTCGACGACGGAGACGAATCCGAGCAGCACGGCGAGGATATCGAGCATCCACATCTGCACCTCACCCGTTGCGACCAGGATGCCGAGGGTCAGCCCGAGCAGGCCGGCCATCGTCTGCGACGCGTAGAGGATCTTGCGCTTCGGATACCGGTCCGCGATCACCCCGCCCATCGCGCCGAAGGCGAGTACGGGAATCGAGCGCAGCGCAGTTACCAAACCAAGTTGGGTGCCCGATCCGGTCAGCTCGAGAACCAGCAGCCCCTGGGCGACCGATTGCATCCAGGTTCCGGAGATCGAGATGCCCTGGCCAATGAAGTAGAGGCGGTAATTCCGTACAGCGAGCGACTTAAACGTGCGGGCGCGATATGCAGCAACCGCTTCACGCATTACCGGCACGTGTTCCAGTGGGATGCGTGATCATGGGTGGCAGGGTGTGGCAACAACATGGGTTTACTTTCGTGTGGAGGATTTTGTGCAATCCGGACTGCATTTTCGCGCCTCGTGCGCAAACCGTCTACAGGCTCCACAACCGAACTCAACCGGGACAGGGCTCCGAGACCTACAATGGCGCGGTTGATATGGGACCGGGCCAGAATGCTCGGGCGAATGGAGGCATCGTTTCGTGCGGGCAGTGCTCAGCGTGTATGACAAGTCGGGATTGGACGAATTTGCCCAGGGATTGGTCGACCTTGGATTCGAACTGGTCTCAACCGGTGGGACGCACACCCACCTCGCGCAGCTCGGCCTGCCGGTTCGGAGCGTCAGCGATGTCACAGGATTCCCGGAGATCCTTGGCGGCCGCGTCAAGACCCTGCACCCGGCGATTCACGGTGGTTTGTTGGCCCGACTCGACGATCCGCGGCATCGCGCCGCCCTTGCGGACCAGGGTATCGAACCGATCTCGCTCCTCGTCGTCAACCTGTATCCCTTCGAGGCAACTGTCAATCGTCCGGATTGCACGCGCGACGAGGCGCTTGAGCAGATCGACATCGGGGGACCGGCCATGATCCGGGCGGCCGCCAAGAATTACCCGCATGTCATCGTCGTGACCAATCCAGGCCGATATCCTGAAGTGCTCGCGGCGCTCCGGGCCGGTGGCATTACTGACGACATGCGCAGGTCGCTTGCTGCCGATGCCTTTCAACATGTTTCCCTGTATGACTCGCTTGTCGCTGAGTATCTGCGCGGACCGGACGCCGCAAATCCGCGCGAGCTCACGGTCCCGGGGCGACTCTCATCCCCGTTGCGATATGGAGAGAATCCCCATCAGGCAGCTGCCGCGTATGTTCGACCGGGCGCTAACCGAAACCACATCGGTGTCCTGGCATCCACTCAGCTTCAGGGCAAGGAACTGTCCTACAACAACCTGCTCGATGCTGACGCGGCGCTCTGTGTGACACAGGGACTTGCTGGGACTGCCTGCGCAATCATCAAGCACACGATCCCGTGTGGCCTCGCGATTCGCAACACGCCGGCAGTGGCATTTGACGCGGCGCTTGCGTCGGATCCCGTGTCCGCCTTCGGTGGTATCGTCGCCGTCAACCGAGCCATCGATGCGACCACCGCCAGTGCCATTGCCCAAATCTTCCTCGAGGTGGTGATTGCGCCGGGCTTCGACGACGAGGCACGCCGGATCCTGTCGGTGAGGAAGAATCTGCGCCTCCTCGAGCTGCCGATCAGCGCGTGGGAGCCAGTTGCGGAATCCTCGCTGCGTTCTATCGTCGGGGGCTTCCTGATCCAGGAAAGAGACACCGGCCCCGACGACCCGGCAAACTGGTCCGTCGTCACGAATGTCCCACTTCCCGACGAACTACGGGGCGACATTGAGCTGGCCTGGCACGCCAGCCGTTACGTCAAGTCCAACGCGATCGTCCTGGCGAAGGACCGAGCGATCGTCGGTGTCGGTCCGGGACAGCCAAACCGTGTCGACAGCGTGCGGATCGCAATCCAGCGAGCAGGAGAGCGCAGCCATGGCTCAGTGCTCGCCGGAGATGCCTTCTTCCCCTTCGCCGACGGCGTCGAGGCGGCCATCAGCGCCGGGATCTGTGCCGTGATCCAGCCCGGTGGTTCAGTCCGGGACGCGGATGTTGTTGCCGCGTGCAACAACGCCGGCATTCCGATGATCTTCACCGGCACCCGCCACTTCCTGCACTAAGCGTTCAGGTTGGTCCAAGTACCCGATTGATCCAGGTGGCCGGCGCGCGCAACTCATCCATCGTAGGCATGGTCTCGGGGCCGGTCCAGAGGCGGAGCGCGGCGCCCCTCCCCCGTGCCTCGACCACGGCATTGACGAATTCCTCTCCCAGCCGGTATTGCTCCAGCTTCATGTCGAGCCCGGTCACACGCGCCAGCAGTTGCTCGCCCCAACTTCGATTGCGCTGTCGCTTCTCGAACTTGCGGGAGATGTCCTCGTACTTGCTCAACAAATCACGACCGACGGCATTCATGACGTGGTTGGAATAGCCTTCGATGATGCACATCAGCGACTGGATCTTTCCGAAGATGACGCGCTGATCCGGCGTCATCACCGATTCGATCCAACTCATGTGCTCTCGCTGGCCGGCACGGACGCGCTCCACCATCAACCTGACGCCGTGGACGCCATTGCGGAACTCGCCGAGGTCCGATTTCAGGAAGACGAAGTATTCGTCGAGGAGGGACTGGAAATACGGACGCACCCACGGGTAACCCTCGAACTGGAACACGTGCGTCGTCTCGTGAAGCGCCAGCCAGAGCCGAAACTGGTCTTTCGGCAGATCAAGCAGGTGTTCGGTCGCGGCAATATTGGGTTCAACAAAGTACAGGTTGCCGGGGCCAGTGGTCTCACCGCTGATCAACGCGAGGTCGTACTGGCCCAGTACGCGCCGAGCGAGGTATCCGAGAAGCATCCCCATCTCCGCGCTGACGATCTGGCGGTTCAGACCGCCCATCAGGGCCGAGATGACTGTCCGGTTGGCACCGGGTCGGGAAAGCATTTCGTTTAGCGGAGCCAGCAGGTTCTGGAATGCGTCGACATTGGCATTGATCCAGTCGACCCGGTCAAAGGCGAATGTGCGCTCGACCGGTGATTCGATCTTCGTCTCCATGTACGTCGAGACAAGCGGGAGGCAGCGGTCGACCAGTGCCCGATACTCACCGTCCAGCTGGGCGCGCTGGGGCATTGTCAAAGCGTCTGCCTTGTTCATCGAGGTCGCGATCGCCACGACACGATCCCAATCGGCGATCGTCGTTGGCTCGTCTCTTGGAATCGTCAGCCCTCTGGCGCGCGCGGTTGCGATTGCCCCAATGGCGGCGCCAGCCAACAGGCCCGCTCCAATCATTTTCCGGGTCAAGGCTTGGGTCGACTGGCGGGATGCGTCTGAGCGGGAGTTCATAAATCACCAATATCCCGGTACGCCGAATGCCAGTGAGCCGAGTCTCCCGGCAGCGGCAATGTCAGGTGCACGTGCTGCGGCAATCTTTCGATTGTACCCACATAACGTAGCACAGGTAGCCACGCAGATTGATCAGGCGTCGGCCAGTGGCTACCATGAACCACTCTGACGCCGGGCAACGACGCCCTTCTGCCGGAACCCCAAATTCTGGCGCATTCCCGACCAGGTTCGGACTGACTTGACCACAGTTGCGAGTTCTGAAGGAGGTTGAGATGCATTCAGCCAGGCCTGATCCTTCGGCGTGATTATTTCCGGGTATCGCGCCGAGCGCACACGTGCCGAACCTGTCTCCCGCAAGAGAGGTCCATCCATGAAGTCATTACTCATTCGCTCAGGTCCGCGTTCGTTGGTCACGCTGCTCGCAAGTGTCACCCTGCTCTTCGCTGGTGTGGCCGGCATTGCCGCGCAGGGAGCGACCCCGGTGGCGTCGCCAACTGGCACGGCGGCTCCGGCTGGATGCACGGTGTATGCCGAGGGGCTCCTGAATCCCCGATTCATCGCCTTCGATCAATCGGACAACCTGTATGTGAGTGAGGCGGGCGACGGAGGCCCGCAGCCGTTCTACGCCCCGGCCGCAACTCCAGAATCCGGCAGCGCAACTCCCGGGGCCGTCGAGGCCAGTCCGCAAGCCGGCGGCGAAGTGTTGACGATGTTCGGCACAACGGGACGGGTCACAGAGATCAAGGCGGACGGATCACGGGCTGTCATCGCTGACAAACTTCCCTCGTACACCTTCGGCAGCGAGATCGTCGGCCCGGCCGGCATTGCCGTCGCCGATGGGACAATTTACGTTGCAGTGGGCGGACCCGGTCCCGCAACGGCCATTGTGCCGCCGGTCGAATACCGCGACAGCGTCATCGCCATCAACTCGAGCACCGGCGAGATCTCGACCGTGGCCGACATCGGCTCGTATGAACGCTCAAAGAATCCGGACCCGAATGCCGTCGACTCCAACCTGTACGGC
>DASQCG010000481.1:0-5907 GCA_035634825.1 Thermomicrobiales bacterium
CGGTCATCGGCGGCGATGTCGAGTTTGTGCATCAAGCCGGCAGACCCGACGGCGATGGCATGGTTCTGGTAGGTGGCCGAGACGCCGCGCCCGGTGTGCACTGCGAAGCTGTCGGCGTGGGGCACCGGGTTGTCGCCTTGCGCGGCGCTGACGATCGGCCGGGCCAGCGGATGCTCGGAGTCGACCTCGGCGATTGCCGCCCAGCGGAGGACCTCCTCCTGGTCCCGCGTCCAGCCGCGTGCGCCGGGAAGTTGGGCGGAGACACCGGCCAAGCCGGCTGACGGCTGGAGGGCGACGACATTGGTCAGCTCGGGACGGCCCCGGGTCAACGTGCCGGTCTTGTCGAATGCGACTGCCGAGATCTTGCCGGCGTTTTCCAGGTACTCGCCGCCCTTGATCAGGATGCCCGCCCGGGCCGCTCGCCCGATACCCGCCACGACCGACACCGGCGTAGAGATGACCAGCGCGCCGGGGCAACCAATCACAAGCAGGGTCAACGCCAGCTCGGTATCCCGGGTAATCAGCCACGAGAAGATGCTGAGCGCGATTATGGCCGGGGTATACCAGCGGGCGAAGCGCTCGATGAAGCGCTGAGTCGGCGCCTGCGCTTCCTGGGCTTCTTCGACACGGTGGATTACGCGGGCAAGCGTTGTATCGGCGCCGATGCCGGTGGCCAGGACGCGGAGGACGCCATCGACGCTGATGGTGCCGGCATAAATATCGTCATCGGCCGACTTTTCGACCGGCATCGATTCGCCGGTGATCGGGCTCTCGTCGACCGCAGCACGACCGGCCAGGACACGCCCGTCGACCGGTACCCGCGTTCCTGGTTTGACGACGACGATCTCGCCCGATTCGACGTCCGTGGCTGAGATCTCGACCTGGTGGCCGTCCCGGACCACGATTGCCGTGTCCGGGGCGATATCGATCAGGGTTTGCAGCGCGCGGCGCGTGCGGTTGAGGGTCCTCGCCTCCAGGGATGCGCCAAGAATAAAGAGGAAGGTGACTGCAGCAGCCTCCCAGTATTCTCCGATCACGATAGCGCCAGCGGCGGCGATCGTGACGAGCAGTTCGATGCTCAAATGCCGCATGCGGAGGTCATGGAACGCGCGGGCCGCGATGTCGGATCCGGCGATCAGCGCTGCGGCGACCATCAGGATGTCGGCAGTTCCGGATTGGCCGATGAGGTGCCCCGCCGCGAGCGCCAGGAGCAGGAGAACCCCGCTGCTGACGGTCAGGACGGTACGTCGGGTTAGGGGATCCTGAATCCATTTCATGTATTGGCGCATCTTCTTCTCATTCCTGTATGTCTGATCCGGATCCACGTACCGGCTTTCTGAACGGATTGGTTTGCCACGTGGCCGCAGTCGGCCACGTGGCGTGTCGATTGGGTCTACTGCTGGGCGGTGCCAGAAGTTCCGGCACCATGCGATTCTCCGGCCTGATGCTCACCTGGGTCGCCAGCCGCCAGGCTGATCCCGTGGATGTAGGTCTCGAACTCGAGCTCCGCTTCGACACGTGCCCGAGATGCTTCGACGGTTCCCTCACTGGCCTCGTGCTCGCGCGCATCGATCACGGCCTGGTAGCGCGTCTCGACGCCGGCCTGAATCGACTGATCCAGCTCGCCGTACACCTCGGTCAGCGCTCCACTCTCGAGCGCACCTTCGGCCGCTTCCAGTGCAGGGTCGAGCTCACCCGCCTCCTTCAGACCGGTATATGGCGCGCCCTCGCCACTGCGATGCAGCCGGACGGCGGTCTCGAAGAAGTAGCGGTCAGCGACGACCTGGGCATCCCCGCCAAGAGCGCGGGCCGACATGGCTTGCTCGAAGGCCGTGGTCAGCTCGGCCTCGGCATCCGCCTTGACGTACGGAAGAATCAGCTCAACATCGTTGGCCTCGAGCGCCGCCTTCGCTGCCGTGACCACCGGCCCATTGACCGAGTCGCAGTGCGCGAGGGCCGAGTCGGTGCGGGTCAGCGAGAAGATGAATGCCGAGGCAGCCACCACGAACATCAGGGCGACCGTCAGTCCCCGCGCCGCAAGCGACGGATGATTCGAAACGACGAGCTTACGTAACATGAAAAACCCTTTTTCCTTCCAATCCTGGTGCTCCACGATGGAGCCAACAGCGCTAAAACGGTGAGATCCTGGCTTCGTAACCGGTCGAGCGGACCACCTTGACGAGTTCCTGCGGCGCAATTCGATCGCCGTCATGCTCTACATCGATCCGGCCGGTCGCAAAGTGGACCTTGGCGTGATTCACCCCCGCTCGCTCACTCAATGCCTTCTCGATCTTCACGACACACGAGGGGCATGACAGGTTCTGGCTGCGTAACGTCGTCTTCATTCATTGCTCTCCTTTCGATGCACGACGGCGAACGACCACCTGTGTCCAATCTAGGTCGGTTTCCGGCGCGGATGAATGATCTGGGTCAATTAGCTGCGCGAGTCCGGGCAAGGGTGCGCGCCCCGCAGTGCGGCAGACGGCGGCAGGGGAATGAACTGGTCCGGGACGGGGTCAGGTCTGCTCGATTTCGGCGATCTGCGCCAGTACGTCCGGATTGGTCAGGGAGACCCATTGCCGGCCGCTATCGATCAAACCATCTTTGCGGAATTGGCTCATGACCCGGCTGGCCGTCTCGACCGTGGTTCCGGTCATCTCGGCGATATCCTGCCGGGATAGGGGCATCTGGATCAGGACCGCGCCATCCTGCTCGTGGCCGAGCTTCTGGGCCAGCTTGATCAGGATCGCGGCGATCCGCGCCTCAGCGGTCGCGCTGCTGAGGCGAGAGACCGATTCATGCGCGTCCTGCAAGCGGGCTGCTACGAACTCGAGCGCGCCAATTGCTGCCACGGGATGGTTGTGAAGGATCGCCCTGAAATCGCTCGCGCTCACGGCCAGCACGCAGCAGGCGGTCTGGGCCTGCGCGGTATCGGGATAGTGGGCATCGCCAAGCACCGCGAGACTTCCGAAGAGGTCGCCACCGCTCAGGATGTCGAGCAGCACGTCCTGACCACCCAGTGTGTGGCGTACCAGCTTGACCTTGCCAATCGCGATCACGAAGAGGTGCTCGGCCGGTGCGCCAGCGGCGTAGATGACCTCGCCCGGCTGCACGCTGCGCGCCCGGAATGAGCGGTTGATATCGGTGATCTCGGCATGGGAGAGGGGTCGGAAGAATGGAACGCGGTGCAGCATCTGAAGCCTGCGGTCCACCGTGCAGGTGACGGGATCGGGCGCGTCTGCTTCAACCGGTGTCCGTCTACGCCCAGACATGTCTCGTTATCCGTGCCAGATCCGTGAATCGGTCGTCGTCCGCTCTCGTTCCCTCAATCTTCAACTCTCCGCCCTCAACCCTCAGGGGCAGTGGCTGCCGAACTCACGATACTGCGGCGGCTCCATCTCGTGGTACTCCCGGCAGGTGGCGATCAGGCGCTCGAGCAGGACATTGAACAACCGCTCGCCCTTCTCCTTGCTGGCAACAAGCGGGTTACCCATCACGCCGTGCTCCATCTCGCGCCGCCGTTCCGGGAAGTGGGCGAACCGGCTCAACTCGTCGCTGAACTTGCGCCGCCACGGGTCGTGGACGGCCCGGCTCATGTCGACCAGCTCCTCGCGCAGGTAGAGCTGCAGGCTCGTCTCCCATTCGCCGCCGTGCCCGATGCTGCCAGCATCCGCCTCACTCCATTCCGCCAGTTCCGGGTCTGCCATGTGCCAGTAGGTGAGGGCGAGGACCCAGACATCGTCTTCGGCGATCTTGACCGCGGCGGCCCAATTCGGCTGCTCGTTGCCGCCGTGGCCGTTGAGCATGATGATCCGCCGGAAGCCGTTGGCCCAGATGCTCCGCGCGACATCGTTCAGGACGGCGATGAAGGTCTCCAGCCCGATCGTGATCGTGCCGACCTCGCCCATGTTGTAGTGGGTGAAGCCGTAGGTGATCGGCGGCGCGACGATCACCGGGAAGTCGTCGATGGCGTCGGCCGCGGCGATTGCGAGATGAAAGGGGACGGAGATGTCGACATCGTGCGGACAATGCGGGCCGTGTTGCTCGATCGACCCGATCGGCACGATCACGACGGGCCGCTGATCCAGCGTCGCCTCGAGCTCGCTGCGCAGGATCTCCTGCCACATCACCTTCTTACCGGACGCCGGACGGATGTACATGACGTTCTCCATAGTAAAGGGATAAGGGAACGGAAAACCAGGAACCTTTCCTCAGCTCTTAACCCTTAACTGCTCACGTAGTTGTTGGCCGACGATGGCGGCTTCACTTTCGGTCAGACCGTGCGGGTTCACGATCAGGATGTTGTGCTCTGCGTAGGACTCGCCGAGGGCAATTGCCGGGTCGCCGCTCAGCAGGTGGTTGATCACCGCATAGGCGGCGTCCGGCTCGGCGCCGGTCAGCGTGATCCGGAGCAGTGGCAGAGGCTTCTTCGACCTTGGTGGGCCGGTTCGGTCGCAGGCGATGCCGGAGATGTCGCGTAACTCGTGCTCGATCTGGTCGAGCAAACCAGACCACGAATGGAAATCGGTCTCATCCGATCCGGCCGCGAAGATCCGCAGGGCGGTGATCAGCCCGGCGATCTCCTCCCGGCCGACCTTCATCGCTCGGCCGAAGCCCTGGTGCGGGATTCCGGCGACCGTGCCATCCAGCAGGCCGCGCTTGTTCCAGGTCTCGGGCCGGACATCCATGTCCTGGTGTTGAAGCGCGACCGAGGCGATCAGGTCGGTCCGGCCGGCCAGAATGCCGCTAGCCTGCGGGCCGCCGATCGCCTTGCCGCCAGAGAAGACGACCAGGTCGGCCCCTTCTGAAATGAAGCGGCGCAAGTTGGATCGTGGCGGTAGCTCGGCCGCGGCGTCGACGATTACCGGCAGACCGTGGCGGTGCGCGATCCCGGCCACGACCGGCAGCGGCACGCAGCCCGGCGTATCGAGAATCGGGCAGGCAATAGCAGCCGTCCGCTCCGTGATCGCTGCCTCGATCTGCCAGGGCATCGGCCCGCCCGCACCGGGATAGCCGAGGTAGCCGACCTCGACGAAGCGAACACCGACTGAGCGGATCGCGTGGTCGTAGCTGTTGCGGTGTCCGCGCTGAACGATGACTTCGTTGCGCAGACCGGTCGTATCCGGCAGGCGGTCCATGACCGCGACGTCCATGCCGGCCACACAGGCGGCCGTGGCGAGCGCCAATCCCGCGGCCGCGCCGGTTGCGACATAACCGGCTTCGGCGCCGGTGACTTGCGCGATCACCTCGCCTGCTTTGGCCTGGAGCTCGTCGATGTGGACGAACGACGCCGAGGCCTCGGCCATCGCCGCCAGCACCTCGGGCGCGAGCCGGCTGCCGCCGAGGCGAGTCAGCGTGCCGGCCGCGTTGATCACGGTCCGCACGCCCAAATCGTCGTAAAAGCCCATTCCTTGCCCAATCCCCCGCCGATTTGCGTCCCTCGTTCCGGCATTATCCCCGAGCCCGCCCTGCTCCGCTCACCGCCTCACAGTTGACATCGCTAAACACAGGAGTAGAGTAGGCCCTCTACCTCACCGCCGTGCACGCGCACTGGCTCCAAATGTCTCCGAAAGCACGTTCCCCGAGAGGAGGAGACCCATGCGACGCATATCGATTGCCCTCGCTTTGCTTCTCTGGCTCACGATCGGCGGATCGCTCAGCCTTGCCCAGACGGCCAGCCCGGCGGCAACGCCTGCGGTCGACTTGTCCGGGACGATGCCGCTTCCGCTGAGCGGCGACCGTCTGGCCGAATTCGAGACATATGTTCAGGAGCTGATGAAGACGCTTGGCGTGCCCGGTGCGTCAATCGCCGTCGTTCAGGGTGACCAGGTCGTGCTGTTGAAGGGATACGGCGTGCGCGACCTGCGCAGCAACTCACCGGTCACGCCGGACACGCTGATGATGATC
>DASQCG010000482.1:0-5372 GCA_035634825.1 Thermomicrobiales bacterium
TGCGGTGGGTACGGGTCTGGCAGCGATTGGTTTGAGGTCATTGGGATCGGGCTCCTCGTATGAGCGGGTCCCCCGGGCGGGTCCCGATCGGTAGCACGATCGTACTGACCGTAACGCCGGAAGTACCATGCATCTCGATAGCCCGATAGGGGGAGCCCGAAAAAGTACCGAAGTACCGAAGTACCGAGGGGGATTCGACTTATTGGTGAGAGGCGTCATGAACGATCCAACCCGGCGAGTACTCGCCGGGTTGGTCAATGTTGGCGTGGTTGGTGTGGGCAAACAATGCCCGACGATGAACTACTCGGTCATTCGAATGGTTATCGGGCCGTTCCAGGTTGGGTCCCAACCGCCGGTGCCTTCCTGACCACCGAGGACATAGTCCTTGATCGGCGTCCCATAGTGCTCATTGGAATTCGGTTCGGTGATGTAGAAGGGGACCAGGGCGACGACCCAGGCATCGGTCGATGACGACGGAACCGGCTGACCCTTGTTCGTGATGATCGGCAAGAACATGACGCAATTCTTTGGGTCCTGGCCTGCCTTGCAGCCGTCCGCTCCCTGAACATCAAACCGAGCAGGTCCGGCCTTGTTGCCCTGATCGAAGTGGAACCAACCCGGCGCGGTCAGGTTGAAGTTGGCGTCCTGGTCGGCCAGTCCTTTGTACTTGCTGGGGTGAATGTCGCACTTCTCGACCTGCGGGCCGTGGATCTTGAATTGTTGGCCCCAGGCTGCGTCGGCCACCTTGTTGTTAGCGTCGTCCCAGAGGTCCATGGTGCCACCCTTGACGAGCTGGGTCTTCTTCGCGCACGGAAGGAATGGCCCATCGGAGAACCCGGTCACACGTTGGACGTTAGCTCGGGCACTTGCCGACGTTGTAACCGTGGCAGGACCGCCCGGCACCACCTTGATGAAGAACGTGTTGTGCTGCTCGGCGACGGCGACCCGGACGCCCGTGGCTCCGCCCGGCGGATTGCCGCTGCAACTGCCCACCGACGCGCCGCCGTCGTTCACGTACTCGCACGTGATCGAGGTGATCGCTCCCATGTTCATGGCGTTGGAGTTGACGACCGCCGTCACGTCGGCCATGGCCGCACCTGCAGATTTGGCGACGATCCGCGCGCCGGCATAGGCGCCGGCGTCTGCCGCCGCCTGCATTGTGCGGCGTTGCGAGAAGGCGACGCCAAGGTCAATCGCCAGCCCGAGCGAACCCAGGAGAGCGACAAGCAAGAATGCAAACATGATCAATATTTGACCGGGGTGCGCTGCGGCCGACTCATTATTTGCCGCAAACTTGCCCCGGAGTCCGGTCAAGCGCCGGGTCGCATCAGTCGGGCGCATCTGCATTGCCTCCGTTATGCATACCGATCCAGCGTATTCCTACCGCCGTTTTCCCGCGTCGAGCGCGTACGTGGCCCGCGCCTTTCCTACCTGCAGTGTCATCCCCCGAACGGCCTATGCGTAGCCCAGCCGATAGCCCAAAACGGGGGACAGCACCCCGCCGCAACGTACCTGAGCCGCGCATACCTTTTGGCCGGACGGCGCACCGCGCCTGTTCACCACGGCCGGATGGAAGCGCGGACGGCCAAAACCCAACCTGCCGTGATGCTCATCGTGCTGGAAATCGATCGCCCTGGATACCCGTACGTACGGACGGCGGGGCCAGATGACGACGGTACTTTGTTCTGTCCGGACAATTACTTTTAGGCGTGTGGCGGAACGATTCGGTGCGGCAGTACTCCAATCGACTCACCCAAAACTCCCGCCAGCCAGACGACATAATTCTCGGCCACGTGGTACGCGTCGCGATGCGTCGTGAGGCCCTCGATCACGGCCGGGCAGACGGAATCTGTGCAGAACCAGGGAATCGTGTCGACGTACCCCGCGCCGTTTTCGTCTGCGACGTGCTGCTCCCGCGCGTTGTGTTCGGAGTAGACCGCGTCGTCGCGTGCGGTGTTGCAAGGCGGTACGTGCCCGTCATGCGCCGTCAGGCAGTCGATACCCGGCTCACCAGGATAGGCCATATCGCCGATCACGATGATCCGGCCGGCCACCGGCGCGATGCGTTGAATGACCGACGCCAAACCATCCGCCCATGCCTTGTCGACGCCATCGGTGGTGGGCTTGCCGTCTCGCCAGAGCTTGGTGTCCTTGTATGCGCTGGAAATCAGTACCAGGTCGGGCTTGATGCTGGCAATCTGGGTGAGGGCGAAGTCGCGGTACTCGGCACATTCCGTATATTCGCGCTTGAGCGTGCCGGAATACCGAGGGAAGTCGGGCGCCTGGCAGGCAGGCTTCGTGAGTTGGATGACTTTCCAGCCGGCCTCCTTGCCGATCACGTCCAGTGCCGGAATCCACATGGCAGCATGCGAATCGCCGTAGATGACGAGCGTCCGCGAGCCGTGGGGATCGCCGTGGATGCAGACCGATGAGGTCGTGTCCTTGCGGGTGACGTCGCAGTCCTTGCTGTAGGCGGGATTAGCGATGCGCTTGGGCTGGTCTGGCCAGTCGTTGACGTTGGCCCCCTGGGCGACGGCATTGGCGACATCCCGGGCTGTCGCGTAGTTCGGCGTCAGTCTCGAGGCTATGACGCTGCCGGATTGATCAGCTCCACCGCTGAGCTTCCAGCCGGCAAAGCCAAACGCCAATGCCACGAGCGCAGCGCCGATAGCCACGCTCACGGCCGGATGGCGCCGCTTCAGGGGCGCCGCGCTTCGGATCGGCTCTTCGATCAAAGCAAACGTGACGGCCGAGAGGCCCAGCGCGACGACGCAGAGGACGAGGTTCTCGGCCACCGTCAGGTTGCGACCGGCCCGACCAGCGGCGATGACGAGCACCGGCCAATGCCACAGGTAGAGTGAATACGACAGCTTGCCCAGCCACTGGAACGGCCCGCGCTTGAGTGCAAATTCAGCGCCTGCACCGGGAGCGATGGTTCCGGCCAGGACCACCAGCACCGTCCCGGCCACCGGCAGCATGATCGCGACGCCCGGAAATGCGGTCTGGCTCGAGTAGGCAAGTGCCGCGAGGATGATGCCGGCGAGACCAATCCAACTTAGTGCGGGCGCCAAGCGACGTGGGACGTTCGTCAGCCACGGCACGGCAACCGCCAGCATTGCCCCGGCGCCGAGCTCCGAGGCCCGCGTCAGGGGCGAGAAGTAGGCGGTCGTCCCGTCGACCCGGGTTTGGTACATCGACCAAAACAGCGATGCCCCGATGATCGCGACCAGCGCTATGCATAGTCGACTGCGGATGGGCACCCGTTTCGGGCCAAGGGAGAGGATCAGGATCAGCGCGGGCCAGACAGCGTAGAACTGCTCCTCAACGGCCAGGGACCAGAAATGCTGGAGGGGCGAGGGCGGAAGTTGCGATCCCAGGTAGTCGGTGCCGGTGTTGATGAAGTGGATGTTGCTCGCGAAGAGAGCAGCCCAGCGCGCATCTTCGGCGACGCGATCCGCCCTGCTCGTGCCGAGGTATCGATACGACGCGATCACGGTCGCGACAAGCACGAGAGTGCCCGCCGGCAACAGTCGCCGGGCTCGCCGCGCACAGAAGTGCAACAGTGAGATCGACCCCGTTTGCTCGATCTCTCGCACCAGCAGGCCGGTGATCAGGAAGCCAGAGAGGACGAAGAAGACGTCCACGCCGACGTAGCCACCGGCCAGGAACGGCACCTTCGCGTGGTCAAACAGCACGAGCAGCACCGCAATGGCGCGCAGGCCCTCGATGTCGGGGCGGAATGCACGGTCAACGACCGGGTGTTTGGCGCGAACAGTGGTATCTGCTGCCGGGCGCGCAGCCTCCAAATAGAAACTCCCGTTATGTTGGGCGGTTTGCCGAGAGCAGGAACGATCCTGACAGTTGCGGCATTGCAACCGGGCCATCCTGCCACGTGGGCTTTCGGAATGAGTGTGTTTGCGCCACACCGGTCATGCGCGTGTCGCAATTTCGGCCTGTGGCAGCTTCGCTGTGTATCGCGTTCAACGGCTCGCCGTTGGCCGGTCGATCACAATGCGTTGAGCAACGAATTGATCGGGGAATCACGACATGACCACAACCAAATCGTCGATCTCGCCGAACGGCGTGGCGGATCCCGCCGAGGCGCGTCAGATCGGGCTCCGCTTCTCGTGCGACGAGGATCCCGGCATTCATCGGCGCAAGCGCGGACGCGGCTTTCAGTACCTGGATGACGATGGTGCCGCCGTCGCGGATGCAGACGTGATTGCCCGGATCGAGGAGCTCGCGATACCCCCGGCCTGGACCGACGTCTGGATCTGCACGCTCCCGAATGGCCACCTGCAAGCCACCGGCCGGGATGCGCGCGGTCGCAAGCAATACCGGTATCACTCCAAATGGCGATCGCACCGCGAGGAGACGAAATACGAGCGCATCGCCAAATTCGGCCGACTCCTGCCGACGATTCGGGCACGTGTCGAGGAGGACCTGCATCGTCAGGGCCTGCCACGCGAAAAGGTGCTGGCCGCGGTGATCGCGCTGCTGGAGCGAACCCGGATCAGGGTCGGCAATGATGAATATGCCCGTGCCAACAAGTCATTCGGCCTGACTACGCTGCTGGATCGGCATGTCTCGGCCGGGTCGACCTCGGTCCGGTTCAGGTTTCGGGGGAAGTCCGGCAAGGTTCATGAAATCACTTTGCAGGATCGTCGACTGGCGCGGATCGTCAAGCGATGTCAGGACATCCCCGGCCAGCGACTCTTTCAATATGAGGACGAGGATGGCAATCAGCACCACGTGGGCTCAGCCGACGTGAACGACTACCTTCGCGAGATCGCCGGCGACGAGTACACCGCAAAGGACTTCCGGACCTGGGCCGGCACGGTCATCGCCGCCGGGGTACTTCGCCACCTTCCGCGGCCCGAAACCGAGGCGGATGCCACGCGGGATACAGTGGCCGCGGTCGATGCGGTTGCGGAGGAGTTGGGCAACACCCGGGCGGTCGCGCGTGGATCGTACATTCATCCAGCAGTAATTGACGCCTACCAGGACGGTCGGTTGCAGCGGATTGATCCCGACGAAGTCGATGATCCCGAGCCCGGCGGGCTGGATGACGACGAGCGGGTTGTGCTCGCCGTCATCTCCTGAGTGCGATTAGCCCGCCATGTCCTGCAGGCCCTTCTCGAATGCCATGCGACCGGCCGTGCAGCCCATCTGGAGGCCGACGTCATCGTCCAGAATGTAATGGATTCCGGACCAGCAGCGCTGAGCTGCGCCCTGCGTCGCCATGGCGAGGAATTCAACGGATGACTCGGGGAAGGTCTGCGCGAGGACACTTGCCGAAGCGCCAACAACTGCCGAGAAGCCGGACGGATACGACGGGTAGGGCGGAGTCTGAATGTAGGTGCTGATCGTCG
>DASQCG010000483.1:0-3306 GCA_035634825.1 Thermomicrobiales bacterium
TCAGTTCCTGCGGCAGCGGCTCCTTCGGCGCGGACGGATGATTCGCGAGCGAGATCAACACGGTTGGGGCGCCGCAGAGGTGCGTGACCGCGTGCTCCCGGATCAGGTCCCACGCCTCGCCGGGCTCGAACTTGCGCAGGCAGACGTGCGTCCCGCCGATCCCGGTCACGGCCCACGGGTAGCACCAGCCATTGCAATGGAACATCGGCAGGGTCCATAGGTAATTGCTGGTGCTGGACATCCGGGTCTCGATCAGCTCACCGAGCGCGTTCAGGTAGGCGCCGCGATGGGTGTACATCACGCCCTTGGGCCGACCGGTGGTGCCGCTCGTGTAGTTGATCGTGATGACCTGATCCTCATCTTCGATCCGCCAGTCGAGGTCGTCGGGCGAGCCGGACGCCAGGAATGCCTCGTAATCCGGACCCTTGAGGTGGAATCCGGCATCGATGTCGTTCACTGTGATGACCGTCTCGAGTGCCGGCAGATCCGACAGAGCCGGTTCCACGAGTGGCGCCAGCTCGCTGTCGACGATCAGTGCTTTGGCGCCGGAGTGGGTGAGGATGTAGGCGATCTCGTCAGTCTTGAGCCGGGTGTTGATCGCGACCATGATCCCGCCTGAGAGCGGCACGCCGAAATGCGCCTCGAGCATTTGCGGGATGTTCGGCAGGAGGACCGCCACCCGGTCGCCCCGCTCGATGCCGGCCTTGCGCAGCGCCGAGGCGAGCCGATTGACCCGGGCGTTGAACTCGGGATAGGTGATCCGCTGGTCGCGATGGATAATCGCGACCTTCTCGCGGAAGACTGCCGCCGAGCGCTGCAGGAAGCGGAACGGAGTCAGGTACGACTTGTAAACCTCAGGCGGGTACATGGCTGGAATCCCGAAGCGGATCGGTCATGACGTGCCCGGTATGATAGTTGCTGACGCGCGTTGATCGCGCGGGAGGGCCGCCATGCAATCCAAAATTACGACCCTGAGCGAAGCCGTCGCGCGGATCCCGGACGGGGGTCGATTGGCGCTCGGCGGGAACACGATTCATCGCGGTCCCGGTGCGGCCGTCCATGAGATTGTCCGCCAGGGCAAGCGCGGACTGGACGTAATCAAGACCGCCGGCTCGTACGACATCGACCTGCTCTGCGCGACCGGCTGCGCATCGTCGGTATCGGCCGGCTACGTCGGGTATGAGACCGTACTCGGCCTGGCGCCGTCCTACCGGGCGGCTGTCGAGTCGGGCGCCGTCGTCGCGGCGGAGCATGCCTGCTACACGGTGATTAGCGGGCTGCGGGCGGCGATTCAGGGCGTGCCGTTCATGCCGGTCGCGGGCTTGTTTGGCTCCGATTTGCTCGTGGCGCGGGATTTCCGGACCGTCGCCGATCCCTACACCGGTGAGGAAGTGGTCGCAATCCGGGCCATAAAGCCGGACGTGGCGATCATCCATGTCCAGGAGGCGGATGAGTTCGGCAATGCCCGGATCGTGGGCACGCTGTTCGAGGATGTGCTGATGGCGCAGGCGGCGGATGTCGTGATACTGACCGCTGAGCGAATCGTCGACGGTTCGCAGTTCGAGGCGGACCCCTCGCTGGCCACAATCTCCTCACTCTACGTGGATGCGGTCGTCGAGGCGCCGCACGGGGCGTGGCCGTTCGGTTGCGCAGGCGAATATGAGCCGGATCTTGCGTACCTGACTGGGTTCGTGCAGGCGAGTCGCGATCGCGAATCCCTGCAGGCCTTCATCCGCGAGCGGGTCCTCGACGCGGTGCCGGCGTGAGCGAACCCTCCCGCGAGCAAGTCCGCGACATGATGGTGGTCTCGCTGGCCCGGCTACTTCGTGACGGCGAGACGGTCTTTCACGGAGTCGCGTCGCCGATCCCGATGGTGGCGACGCTGCTGGCCAAGCAGACCCATGCCCCGAATCTCGTTTACCTGAACATCGCCGGCGGTGTCGATCCGGAACCGGATTCGTTGCCGGTTTCGACCGTCGATCCGGCGTTGATTCGCGGGGCCAGGTCGATGGTCACACTGACCGACCTGTTCGACCTGGCGGCGAGCCAGCGCCTGGACACGGCCTTCCTGAGCGGGGTCCAGATCGACGGCCAGGGCCGAACCAACATGAGCGTAATCGGGCAGTTCGACGCGCCGAAAGTTCGGTTGCCGGGCGGCGCCGGAAGTGCGGCGATCATGCCTCGTGCCAAACGGACACTGATCTGGCGTACCAAACATGATCGCCGCGTCTTCGTCGATCGCCTGGACTTCGTGACGGCGGCCGGCAATGTCGATCGGGTGGTCACGCCGCTCTGCGTGCTCCGTCGCGTCGATGGCAGGCTGGCGGTCGAGTCGCGACACTCATGGGCGAGTCCCGAGGAGCTGGCGGCGGCTACCGGCTTCGCGATCGAGGTCGATGAATCGACGCCAATTACGCCAGAAATTCGCACGGATGAGCGAGAGGCGCTACTCAGAATCGATCCAGATGGCGTTACCTTGACAGAATTTTGAGGTTTTTCCGGGTAACTTTTATCAAACTGTTGCCTTATCGCGTTTCGGCTGGTAGGTTGGTTCGGGTGGGGTGTGTTCACACACGGCTAGGCCCATCCGGACGTATTGGCTGATCTGACTTCGGGTCACACCTGGGGCGGGTCATATGGGAAGGGACCGTCGAGACATGCTGGCTGATGCCTCGTTCGATGCTTATGAGCTTTCGTTCAGTCGATTTGTCGCAGAATCACTGATAGCACGAGAGGGTCCCGAGCAAATCTCGGACCGGGCAGATCGCCTGGGCCTTCCCCCGGTTGCGCGAGATATTGCGGTTGCGGCGTGTGTCGGCACGGCCTGCGACTGCTCACATTTGCAATTGCAGGACGCATCCGAAGCAACCTTGTAGCAGTTGAATTCCGGCACCCGGTGATGCGATACTGGGATGCGCTGCCCGCAAGGGCAGACGTTCCGCGTGTCCAATTCTCCTCCATGTTGGGCCGCCGCTGAACAGCTGACCAAGACGGTTCGAACATGATCGGCCCCATATGGCCGGGATCCGCTGAGGAGTAATTGCGTGCTGAAGCTTCGTTTGCGTCGGATGGGTGCCAAGAAGCGCCCCAGCTACCGGATTGTGGTCGCCGAGAGCACCGCACCCCGTGACGGCCGGTTCATCGAGATCGTCGGTCTCTATGATCCCCTGACGGAGCCGGCGACGGTTCGGCTGAACGAGGAGCGCGCCAAGCACTGGTTGAGTGTGGGCGCCCAGCCGACCGACACCGTGCGGGACATCCTGCGCAAGGCCAACCTCGTTCCGGATGATCCGCGCCTGGCCGCCC
>DASQCG010000484.1:0-6633 GCA_035634825.1 Thermomicrobiales bacterium
GGCTCGGCCTGCGATGCAGCCGGCTCGGTTGAGGCGAGGGCTGGCCCTTCATCGGCCGACTGCGCGCGAAACTCCTTGATGCTCTTGCCGACCGCGCCGCCGATCTCCGGCAAACGCCCGGCGCCAAAGATGATGACCACAATGACCAGCACGATGGCGAGTTCCTGCCATCCAACATCACCAAGCATGAGAATTCAATGCTCCTGTCCCGGCCGATGTCGACCGGGCACCGCATCCAGATACCTGTTCCAATCTACGCTGCGCTTACCCAAGCGGCTTTCGCAAAATCGGGCGCCCGTGTGGACCGCGCTACGTCGCGTGTGCGCCGCGTCCGCCGTCCCTGATCTGGTAGGCAACCGGGCGGATGGTCGAGCCATCCGGTAGTTGGGCCTCCGATTCGTTGAAGTTCATCCAGATCGTGCTGGCGCCGCGCCGGCTGACGCGGACCCCATCGGGCAACGCAACGCGCGGAATGCCGGACTCGTCCAGGATGCCGGTCAGTACTTCGGTGATCAACGACGGGCTCCAGGCGCCGATGGATACGGCATTTCCGTTACGCACAACGGCCGCTTCGCCGGCGAAGGGGCCATCGTCGTACGTCACAATCGCCGTCCCCGTGATCGGCCGGTATGCCTCCGCCCAGGTGACGACCTCGTGACCACCGGCCCGCACGGTCAGTCCCGGTCGCATGCCGTCGTAGTTGCGCAGGGCGAGTCCGACGAGATCGCGCAACGGCCCGGGCTGGCCGTCTTCATGAACGCGCCCGCTCATCGTCCGGTACGCGGCCCGTGGACCAAACACGAGGATTGCGTCACTCGCATATGAGGCGAGGTGATCGGCCCGCTCCGGACCCATCAACTGGATCGCCGGCGCAACGATGACGTCGTAGCCGGACAAATCGTGATCCGGGTGGCGGATGTCGACGTCGATGCCTATGGAGCGTAGCGCCCCGTAGAAGAGCATGGTCTGTCGCCAGTAGGTCGCTCGCTCTGCGTGCGGCTGCTCATCCTGGATCCAGAGACTCTCGTAATCGTGCAAGAGGGCGACCCGAGCCGGTGTTGCTCCGTTCTGCAGCCCCTGCATCTCGAGTGCGCCGACCTCCTCACCACCGCGATCGATCGTCTCGTCGTGGCGCAGCAGGCCGGAGTGCATCAGCTCCTGCGCAATCGTCGCCGCGCGCCACCGGAAGTACGAGACGCAGCTTGCGCCGTGGGCCCAGGCCTGCGCCGTCCAGAGCGCGACCGCGCCGTCGGCCGGCGCGGCGTTCGAGGGCGCCCAGTTGACCGGGCCGTTACCCTGCTCCATCACCCAGAAAGCGCGCTGCCCCTTCAGTCCCCGGTAGAGGTCGTGGTTGAACGAGATGATGTCCGGGTGACCCGTCCGCGCCCACCGGACCCGCTCCTCGTCGCTGAACGGCCAGCGCTCGACTTGCCCGGTCGGGTAGGAATCCCACGACGCGAAATCGAGCGGCTCGACGTTCGTGTAGTGGTCGAACTCGGAGAAATGCATCATGTAGTTGTGGGTGATCCAGCGGCCGGGAGAGAGCTCACGCAGGATGCGGACCTGATCGAGCTGGAACTCATCGACGGCGTCGCTGGCGAAGCGGTTGAAATCGAGCACGTGAGAGGGATTCGACACGGCGACCGTCAGGTGCGGCGGCTCGATCTGGCTCCAGTCGTTGTACTCCTGGCTCCAGAAGACATTGCCCCACGCCTCGTTCAGCGCCTCGATCGTCCCATAGCGCTGCCGCAACCATTCCTGGAAGGCCGGCACGCTCGCGCCGCCGTATGAGCGAGTGGAGGAGTGGCAGCCCCATTCGTTGTCTGTCTGCCACCCAACCACGCCCGGGTGCTGGCCGTACCGCTCGGCGATCGCGGTCGTGATCCGGCGGGAGTGTTCCCGGTAGATCGGGCTGGCGTGGTCGTAGTGCTTGCGGGAGCCGAAGGTGCGAACCCGGCCCTCCTTGTCCGTGAAGAGAATCTCCGGGTGCTTGCGGATCAGCCAGGCGGGCGGCGTGGCGGTCGGCGTGCACATGACCACCTTAAGTCCTTCGGCATGGAGCGCCTCGACCGCATCGTCCAGCCATTGCCACTCGAAGACGCCTTCACTCGGCTCCATCTTCGACCAGGCGAACTCGGCGATGCGGACGTAGGTCAGCCCCATCTTGCGCTGGCGCTGCGGGTACTCCTTCCACTGCTGCCAGGGCACGTGCTCCGGGTAGTCGCAGACACCGAGCGCAAAGGTTTCGGGAATCGGGGGAAGCGCTTCGACCACGGGACCCTCTCCGACGTAATACAAGCGAGCGTTGGCGAATTATGGCCGTTTTCACCAAGCGCGTGTGTATCGTGTGGCTATCCACGGCGAGTGCCATCGCTTGACACGGTCAGAGCGCGGAAACATACTCAGCCCAGTTTCGACAACTCAGCCCGGATTCGTTTGGTGCGCCCCAACCAGGGCAGAATCAGCAAGGGAGCTGTGATGGTGAATCGTCCGACCGATCAGTCGCCAAGCCCGTCGCTTTTCGGGTACTCGCTCGGCCGTCGAGGCTTCATGAAGGGAGCAGCCGGCGCGGCTGCACTTGGTCTCGCACTTCCGCGCGGGATAGCATCAGCCCAGGCTAGCCCCGCCACGCCCTCGGCCACCGGCGAAGTGACCCTCGGCTCGAACTACTCGGACGCGGTGCCGAAGGCGGCGCTGGAGGCCGACATTGCCGCGTTGCCGAACAAGAACCTCACGGTCAAGGTCAACACGGTCGACCACAATACGTTCCAGGAAAACATTACGACCTACCTGCAGAACCCGGATGACGTCCTGACCTGGTTCGCCGGCTTCCGCATGCGCTTCTTCGCCGCCCAGGGTCTGGTTGGCGACATCACCGATGTCTGGGACGCGGGCCTGACCGATCAGGTGGGCGCGGGCTTCAAGGTCGCCTCGACCGGGGACGACGGCAAGATGTACTTCGTGCCGACCTCCTATTACTGCTGGGGCATCCACTACCGCAAGAGCCTGTTCGAGGAGAACAGCTGGAAAATACCCACGACGATGGACGAGCTGACGGCGCTGGCCACGGACATGCAGGGCAAGGGCCTGATCCCGTTCGCCTTCGCCAATGACGGGCGCTGGCCGGTCATGGGCACATTCGACCAGCTCAACTTCCGCATGAACGGCTACCAGTTTCACGTCGACCTGATGGCCGGCAAGGAGAAATGGACCGACGACAAGGTCAAGGCCGTGTTCGCCAAGTGGACTGAGCTCCTGCCGTTCCACCAGCCGGATGCAAACGGGCGCACCTGGCAGGAGGCCGCGCAGGCTGTGGTCGGCAAGCAGGCCGGCATGATGACGATTGGCAACTTCATCGGCCAGCAGTTCCCGGAGGCCGACCAGCCGGACCTGGACTTCTTCCCCTGGCCCGAGATGAATCCTGAGTTTGGCGCCGGTACGATCGAGGCGCCGTTCGACGGCTTCATGATGGCCAGCAAGCCCAAGAACGAGGCGGGAGCCAAGGAGCTGCTTTACCACTTCGGCACGGCAGCAGGGCAGGAGGCCTACCTCTCCAAGGACCCGAGCGTGGTCGTCCCGAACAACAATGCCGACACCTCGGGCTATACCCCGCTGCAGAAGAAGGTCTTCGACGCCGTCTCCGCGGCGCCGAACGTGACCCAGTTCCTCGATCGCGATGCCAGCCCGGAGTTCGCCTCGAATGTCGCCGGCCCGGGGCTGGCCGACTTCATCGCGGATCCGACCAAGATCGACTCGATCCTCTCGGACATGCAGACCCAGGCCGAGGCCATCTACAGCGAGTAGGCTCGGACGCGCCCGCCGGTTGTAACCGGCGGGCGCCAACCCCACGCGTGGGCCAGAGCGGAGAGCGCCGTGGCAACTGCTACTACCACCAAGACGCTGACCCAGGCGTCGCCAGCAGTCAAACGGAGAGCCCGCGGCAGTCGTCAGTTCGTCGGACGCGACCGCTGGGAGGCGATCCTGATGGCGGGGATCCCCACCATCCTGCACGTCACCCTGATCTGGATCCCGACGATCGTGTCGATCTTCTTGTCGTTCACGAGCTGGCGAGGCATCCGCTTCAGCGAGCTGAAGTGGGTCGGCCTCAAGAACTACCACCAGATCTTTACGGTCTTTCAGAAGAACTTCTACCAGGCCCTGATCAACAACACGGTGCTCCTGGTATTTCTGTTCGTCTTTCCGACCGTGCTCGGCATGTTCATCGCTATCCTGCTTGACAGGGACATCCGCGGCACCCGGATTTTCCAGAGCGTCTATTACACCCCTGTCGTGCTCTCCCTGGCCGTAGTCGGCTTCATGTGGCAGAGCGTGATCTACTCGCCCGCGAATGGGCTCGCCACCCAGATCTTCGGCCACGGCGGGGAGATCAACTGGCTCGGGAACCAGTCCTTCCTGGTCAGCTTCGGCGAAAACTACGGAATATCGAAGAATTTCGTGGCGATCCTGGTCGCGATCGCCTGGCGGCACACCGGCTACATCATGGTGCTCTACTTGGCCGGCCTGAAGAGCGTCGATAACTCCCTGCGCGAAGCGGCCCGGCTGGACGGCAGCAACGAGTGGCAGACCTTCCGGCACGTCGTCTTCCCGTCCCTCAAGCCGATCAATGTGATCATCGCGGTGGTTACCGTGATCGAGGCGCTGCGGGCATTCGACATCATCTTCGTGCTCAATACGCCCCGCAAGACCGAAGTGCTCTCGATCCTGACCACGAACAACCTGCTCGGCGAGGGCGGGGGCAACGTCGGCCGCGGCTCGGCCTACGCGACGATCCTCTTCATGCTCTGCTTCGGCTTCGTGATCTGGTACGTGACCAGCCACTACCGGCGGACGCAGGAAGGAGCGGACACATGACAGCGGCAGCGAACGCGGATGTGGCCTGGAGGCGGCGTCCCCGGATATCGGTGGGTCGCGTCCTCCTCTACTCATTCCTTGTCCTGACGGCGGCGCTCTGGATCGTGCCGATCGCCGGCGCGATCTTCGCCTCCTTCCGCCCCTTCCATGACACAGTCCAGGACGGTTTCTTCTCCTGGCCCAAGCACCTGACGCTCAACAACTACCAGAACGCCTGGGCGCAGGGCGACATCCTGCACAAGTACTGGAACACCACGCTGATCCTCGTGCCATCGCTGCTGCTGACCCTCTTCTTCTCGAGCATGGTCGCCTTCGTCTGCAGCCGGTTCTCGTGGCGGTTCAACATCTTTCTGCTGTGCGTCTTCACAGCCGGCAACCTGCTGCCGCAGCAGATCATCATCCAGCCGCTCTTCCAGTTCTACAACCGGGTCCCGCTGCCGGGCTGGCTCTCGAACTCCGGCAAGCTCAACGGCAGCTACTGGGGCCTGATCTTGATCCACGTCGCCTTCCAGAGCGGCTTCTGCACCTTCGTCCTCAGCAACTACATGAAGCTGTTGCCGAAATCGCTCAACGACGCGGCGCGGGTAGACGGCGCCAGTGTCTGGAAGCAGTACTGGCAGATCATCCTGCCGCTGACGATCCCGGCCATGGCCGCGCTGGCGACGCTGGAGTTCACCTGGATCTACAACGATTTCTTCTGGGCGGTCGTCCTCGAGCAGCAGGGCGCGGACCGGCCGATCACCTCGTCCCTGTACAACCTGGGCGGTGAGTTCTTCAAGGACGACAACCTGATCGCGGCCGCGTCGATGTACGTCGCCCTGCCGACGTTGATCGTCTACATCGCGCTTCAGCGCTACTTCATCTCCGGCCTGACCATCGGCACCGACAAGGGCTGAGACGGTCGTTGGTCGTTGGTCGTTGGAACGAGCGTTCTGGCTACCGGCTACTGACTACTCTTTCCGTTCCATCTACCAACGACCATCCACCATCCACCCCTCAGGCGAAGACGATCGCGACCGGCGTTGGGCTATGCACGACCTGATCGGTTGCGCTGAGTCGGCCGGTCTCCGGGTTGCGGCGGAAGATCACGATCGAGTCGGAGCGCTGGTTCGCCGCCAGCAACCAACTGCCGTTCGGATCGAGGCTGAAGCCGCGCGGGCTCTTCCCCTGCGTCGACTCGTGCCCGACCAGCATCAGCCCGTCTCCGCCGGCCGCGAAGATCGCGATGCTGTCGTGTCCGCGGTTCGAGGCGTAGACGAAGCGACCATCCGGCGAGACGACGACCTCCGCTCCCGAGTTGTCCCCATCGAAGCCATCCGGCAGCGTGGAGACCGTCTGGATCCGGCTGAGCGATCCTCGCTCGCCATCCCACGCCCAGGCAGTCAGCGATGAGGCCAGCTCATTGACGACGTAGACGATTCGGCCATCCGGCGCGAAGGCGAAATGGCGCGGCCCGGTACCCGGTTCGGACGCCGCCGAGGCAGGACCGACGTCGTTCGGCTCCAATTGGCCAGATTCGACATTGAGCCGGTATACGAAGATGCGGTCCGCGCCGAGATCGGTCGCGAGCACGTACCGGCCGTCCGGCGTCGTCCGGACCATGTGCGCGTGCGGCCCATCCTGTCGCCCGGCCACGACGCTCGAGCCCTCCTGCTGGACAACGCTCGTCGCCGGCTGAAGGTGTCCGTCGGCCGCGATCGGCAGCGCCGTCACGACGCCATCACCGTAATTGGCGACCAGCGCGTATCGTCCCGTCGGATC
>DASQCG010000485.1:0-4128 GCA_035634825.1 Thermomicrobiales bacterium
GGCTCTTCAGGCGAAGACACCGAAAAGTCCCGATGTGGCTGGACTGATCCGCGCGGTTAGTCGCGCCCGAGCTCCGCGCTGTCGATCCAGATGGTGACGGGTCCGTCGTTGTCGAGACTGACGATCATGCGCGCACCGAACTGACCAGTCGCCACCGCCACTCCGTGTGATCGCACAGCCGCGGCGAAGTGATCGACCAGCTCCTGGCCGAGGTTCGGCGGCGCGGCATCGGTGAAGCTGGGTCGGCGACCCTTGCGCACGTTGGCGTAGAGCGTGAATTGCGAGACGACGAGCATCCCGGCACCTTCGGGCTCATTGCCCAGGTCCAGGAGAGAGCGGTTCATCTTGCCGGCGTCGTCCTCGAAGATCCGAAGCTCGACGCACTTGCGCGCTACTCGCTCGACGATCGCTGCCGTATCGGCCGGCCCAATCCCGACCAGAGCCACGAGGCCACGTCTGATCTCGCCCACGACTTCGTCATCAATGCGCACCGCGGCCGAACTGACGCGCTGGAGCAGAACCCGCATCGGCTCAACCCCTGCCGCGGAGGGTCGCAACAGCCATGGCCGCGATGCCTTCGCGTCGCCCAGCAAACCCCAGGCGCTCGTTGGTGGTCGCCTTGAGGCTGACTGCTCCCAAATCGATCAGGAGCGCGTCGGCAATGACCGAACGCATGCGATCGGCGTGCGGTCCGATCTTGGGTTCTTCCGCGATGATGGTGGCATCGACATTGGCGATCTCGTATCCAGCAGCGGCAACGATCTCGCGGCTCCGTTCGAGCAGGGTGACGCTGCTGATGCCGCGATATGCCTCGTCCGAGGGAGGAAAGTGGTGGCCGATGTCGCCCATCGCGGCCGCGCCGAGCATCGCGTCGGCGATGGCGTGGAGCAGCACGTCGGCATCCGAGTGCCCCTCGAGACCAAGCTCGAACGGGATCTCAATGCCGCCGAGCACCAGCGGGCGACCGGGAACTAACCGGTGCACGTCGTAACCGATCCCGGTGCGAATGGTCGTCTGGTCGCGTTCGGGCTTCGCGCTGGCAAGTGCTTCGATGACTCGTGCATCCTCAGGCGTTGTCAGCTTGATGTTCTGTTCGTCGCCCTGGACCAGCGTCACGCTCCCTCCCATCATCTCGATTGCCATCGCTTCGTCGGTTATGGTCAATCCGCTGCTGTTTGCGAACGCCAGTGCCTCTCGTAGCCGGTCAACCCGAAATGCCTGCGGCGTCTGCGCTCGCCAGAGGTTTGCCCGGTCGACCGTCTGCACTCCGCTCCGGGAATTGCGCTTGAGCGTGTCCGTGACCGGTACGGCAGCTACCGCGGCCTCGGAGCCGGCCCGAACGGCCGCGATCGTCGCCTGGATCAGACGTGGCGTGACTAACGGACGGGCCCCGTCGTGGATGACGACGATTTCGGCGGCATCGATCGCTTCCAAACCAGCGAGGACCGAATCCTGGCGCCGCTCGCCACCGGGGATGAGCCTCACCCCTGACGTGGCCTCGTCGTCCGCCAGGAGCGATGCGATGTCGTTTTGCAGGCTCTGGTTGATGACGAGGACGATCGTGGCAAGCTCAGGAACTGCCCGGAACGCGCGCACGGACCGCAGTATTGCCGGGATGCCTGCGACTGGAGTCAGGATCTTGGGCGCGCCGAAGCGGGTGGATTGGCCGGCCGCGACGATGACGGCGGCGATACGTTCATTCACGCCGGAAGTTTACGCGGTGGCCTTGCCCAGTGTGGCGAAGATCATTCGCCCGGCGCCGGTCTGGAGGAGGCGGGTCACCGTAACCGGCGCTTCCGTTCCGACCAGCGATCTGCCCCCATCGACGACCACCATGGTGCCATCGTCGAGGAATCCGACACCCTGGCCCGCCTCCCGCCCTTCCTGGACGAGTTTCAGCGTGATCTGCTGACCCGGATTGACGATCGGGCGAAGGGCGTTCGTCAGCATGTTCAGGTTCAAGACCTGGATTCCCTGCACTTGCGCCACCTTGCTCAGGTTGAAGTCGTTGGTCAGGAGAGCGGCCTGACGATCCCGGGCGAGGCGGATCAGCTTCGCGTCGACATCCCGCTCTTCGGCGACCTTGGAGTCGACGACTTCGATCCGGGAGGTGTAGTCGGTCCGCATGGTGTTCAGCACTTCCAGTCCGCGGCGACCGCGCGTGCGGCGCTGGGGATCGTCCGAGTCGGCGATATGCTGCAGTTCATCGAGCACGAAGCGCGGTATCAGGAGCCGGTTCGGCAGGAAGCCGGTGCCCATCAGGTCCACGATGCGGCCGTCGATGGCAATGTTCGTGTCGATGATCAGGGGACGACCGGTCTGGTGGCCGGCCTTGAGGGTCTTCGGCTTGAACCACGGCTCGAGCAGGTCATCCCGGCGCACGATTGCTACCGTGATCGCGAGGCCAAGAATCGCGGTCGCCACGGCAACGACGGAGACGGTGCCGGCCGGGTCGGGCAGCAACGACATGATAAAGGCCAGCGGAGCGGCCACAAGGGAGCCGAAGGCAAGGCCCATCGCGATAGCGATGATGTCCCTGATCGACGCCTCGGCAATGCGGTCTCGCAGGCGCTTGAATGCCTCCCACTTGAGGTGAGGACCCATGATGTACCCGAGACCGCCGATGCTGACAGTCAACAGGACAAGGATGTCTTTCCGGTCCTGACTATTGGATCCAATAGTCAGAATCGATCCCGAGAGAACGCCGATCAGAATGCCAATGGCAAAGCCAACGGCACGCAACAGATACCTGAGGTTGTACATGAGCCCAATATCCGCTCAAGAGAAAAGTGCATTGGCCGATTCCGACCTCTGCTAACCCTATCAGCGTTGTGCCTGAGCGGAAATGCCGATGGTGGGAAAAAAGGCTAGGTTCTTCAGTACCCTTCGGATCGCTCCCGGAGCAGGTCGACGACGGCAAGGGGGACACCACCACTCCCCAGCGGCGTGTTCTCACGATGCGCGGCACCATGGAAGTCACTCCCGCCGGTCTGGATCAGACCCCGGGATACCGCAAGGTCCCGCAGGTAGGCACGCTGCGCCTGATCGTAGGCGCCGTACTCGACCTCGGCCCCATCCAGACCAACGGGGATCAGGCGGTCCATCATTGCGGCGGGATCATCGGTGGTCAGCGGATGGGCGAGCACGGCGACGCCGCCGGCCGAGTGGATGAGCTCGATCGACCACTCCGGCGTGACATCATCTCTCGGCACGAACGCCGGGCGACCTCCGGACAGGTAGCGATCAAACGCCTCGTTGACGGAAGCGACATAGCCGAGGTCGATCATGGCGCGCGCGATGTGCGGCCGTCCGACCGACTCCCCGGTCGCGTGGGCGAGTACCTGATCCACCGTGACCGGCAACCCGATCTCTGTAAGTCGCCGGCAAAACCGTTCCATCCGATGGAGCCGTTTTTGCCGGAGCCGGGCGAGCGACTCGGCCAGATTCTGGCTGGTGGGATCGATGAAGTAGCCGAGGATGTGAACCTCTGCGATTCCGACGTTCGCGCTCATCTCGATCGCCGGAATGACCATGATCCCGCGCCGGTCGTCGTCGGTCAGCGACAGGTGCGCATCCACCGTATCGTGGTCGGCAATGGCGATGGCGGCAAGCCCGGCCTGAGACGCCAGGTGAATGAGCTCACCCGGCGTCTCGAGACCGTCTGATGCGGTTGTGTGCGTGTGGAGGTCGGCGAAAGCAGGGTGAGACACGCGCGCGGCTTGCCTAGCGCGGCTCAATGACCAGGCGGATAGCAGTGCGGTCTTCGTTATCGATCGTGATATCGATGAAGGCCGGCAGGCAGACCGCGTCGATACCAGTCTCGAAGAGATAATCGCGGGCGATTGCTACGGCCTTGATGGCCTGGTTGGTGGCGCCGGCGCCGATCGCCTGCACCTCCGCGCGGCCGAGCTCCCGCACCACTCCGGCAATGGCGCCGGCCACCGCGCTCGGGCGGGATTTGGACGAGACTTTGAGGACATCGCTGGCGCCGTCGAATTGCGGGGCTGCGGTACGGCCATTGCCCGTCGTGATGGGCAGCTCCTGTTCAACCGGCGGCTCGTCTGTCGTCCACCCGTCGGTCGGCACTTCCACGTGTGGCGTGGTGTCATATGCGACCGGCGCGTCTGT
>DASQCG010000486.1:0-6708 GCA_035634825.1 Thermomicrobiales bacterium
TCGACGCTCTGATTTACGGTCTCTATGTCGGCGCCAAGATGATCTTCGCCGGCACGCCCGCCGGCGTCTCGCTCAGCCCGGAAGGCGGCGCGCATCAAAGCACCGTCACACCGTCACTCGGCATCGAGCTGCCCGGCGTTCGCTTCTACGAGCCCGCCTTCGCGCACGAGGTCGAGTGGCTGCTGCTGGATGCGATCGCCCGCTGCGCCGACCGCGAGCACGGCTCGTCGACTTACCTGCGCCTATCCACGAAGCCCGTCGATCAGTCGCAGGCAAAACTGATAACCAGCCGGGTCGATTCAGGCGAGTTGCGCGCTGCGGTCCTCGCCGGCGGGTATCGCCTGATCGAGTGGCAGAACGACGCTCCAGACCTCAACCCGCGCGATTGTGTCCAGATTGCCGCCGCCGGGATCATGGTTCCGGAGGCGATCGAAGCCGCGAAACGGCTTCATGCGGAAGGTGTCGCGGCAAATGTCCTGGTCATTACCAGCACCGAGCGGCTCTTCGCCGATGTCCGCGCTGCCAGGCGAACGCAATTGGCCAGGTCCAGCGCGCCGCTCGATCTCGGTCATCTCGAAGCACTGATCCCGGCGGGTGAGCGCCGCGCGCCGATCGTCACGGTCCAGGACGGCGCATCGCACTCGATGGCCTTCCTCGGCTCGGTCTGGGGCGTCCCGGTCGTGCCGCTCGGCGTCGACGAGTTCGGCCAATCCGGATCGCGGGCAGATCTCTATCGCGCGACCGGCATCGACGCCGACCAAATCTTCAACGCCGCAATGCTCTCGCTCGACCTGATTGCCAACTAGCCTGTTACGCGTAACAGACGGCCGGGGTCCGATCGGACCCCGGCCGTCTGATTTCGAAGTGGTCAGGCGGGGACTGTCACAACTGGTGAGACCGGGACAGGCTTGGGTGATCTGTCGGCCCGCTTATCCGGTACGGCGAGCCAGGCAAAGATCAACAGGGCGAAGAGTACGAAACTGACGACGATCATGGTTGCCTCCTAGAGCTGATACGCCAACTCGCCATGCTGCGATGGATCGAGTCCGAGCACCTCATCGGCCTCGGGAACCCGCAATCCGACGATCAGGTCGACGATCTTGAGCAACACAAACGTGCCCACTCCGGCGAACGCCAGGGTTGCCGCGACCGCCACGACTTGCTTGCCGAGTTGGGCGGGGTTGCCGAAGATCAGTCCGTCCGCGCCGGTGCCGTTGATCGCGAACTCGGCGAACAACCCTGTCGCCAGTGCGCCCCAGATGCCGCCGATGCCGTGAACCGCGAAGACGTCGAGCGCGTCATCGACGCCGAGTCGCTCCTTGAGCAGCTCAAGCGCGAAGAAGCAGAAGAAGCCCGCCCCGAATCCAATCACGATCGCCGATGCCGGACTGACATACCCGGCCGCCGGCGTGATCCCAACCAGACCCGCGACCGCTCCGGCTGCCGCGCCGAGCACGCTCGGTCGGCCGTGCTTGAGCCAGCTGACGGTGAGCCAGGTCAGTGCGCCCATTGCCGCGGAGACGTTCGTGACCAGGAAAGCCATCGCGGCCAGCCCGTTCGCCGCCAGCGCGCTGCCGGCGTTGAATCCGAACCAGCCGAACCAGAGCAGTCCGGCGCCGAGCACGGTCATGGTCAGGTCATGCGGCTCCATCTCCTCCTGGCCGAAGCCGACCCGCTTACCGATCACGAGAGCCGCGACCAGGGCTGAGATACCCGACGAGATGTGGACAACCGTCCCGCCCGCGAAGTCGAGCGCGCCCATCTCGAAGATCCACCCACCGGGCGACCAGACCCAGTGCGCCAACGGGGCATAGATGAATGTCGACCAGAGCAGCGAGAAGAGCACGAAAGCCTTGAATCGCTTCCGCTCGGCAAACGCACCGGTGATCAGTGCCGGCGTAATCACCGCGAACGCGCCCTGGAAGATTACGAACGCGGGAGCCGGAATCGTCGGCGCGTTCGGAAGGGGAACGGCCGTGATGTTGCGCAGACCGAGGAAGTCGAGCCCGCCGATCAATCCGCCCTTGTCCGAGCCGAATGCGAGCGTGAAGCCCCAGAGGGTCCAGACGACGCTGATCAGGCAGAGGATGAAGAAGCTGTGCATGATGGTCGAGAGCACGTTCTTTTTGCGCACCAGACCACCGTAGAAGAACCCCAGCGCTGGAGTCATCAGCAGCACCAACGCTGCCGAAGTGAGGACCCATGCGGTGTCGCCGGCGTTGATCTCCAATATGCACCTGCCTCCAATGAAAGAAACGAGCGTGGAACGGGTCGGCTTTCCCGCCTGCTGCTCAATCTATGAAAGCGCGTGAGGTCTGAACACGTGCATCGGGGCCGAATTCGGCGCAGCTTATTGTGCAACGTGCACCAATCAGTGTATGTCGGACGCCCTCACCATGAAACTGCCACGCCGCCAATGGCGTTCAGTCGAAAGAGGACGTTCGAACGGACAGGGCCCGATTCCAGCGTCTATACTCGCGCGAACATTCCTGCAACTCACGGCGTCCATAGCGTTGGGAACCGTGGCGTGCGGGCGTTTTACAGTCTTGGGAGTCGCCGTTGGCATCTCGTAGCGGAGCAATCGAACTGGCCGGCGCGCCGACCGCGCCGTCGGCGGTCGCGCACGCCAAATCGCGCGCAGAAGGCGCACTCTCATCGATCACGGTCGAGACGCTGGCGTGGGGCGGTCTGGTCGTACTTGCGATCCTGACCCGATTCTGGGAACTAGGCGCCAAGGCCCTCCACCACGACGAGAGCCTGCATTCCTACTATTCGTGGATCTGGGCTGCGGGCAAGGGCGACTATGCGCATGACCCGCTCATGCACGGCCCGCTTCTCTTCCATCTCAATGCGTTGGTCTACCTGCTCTTCGGCGCGTCGGACGCGACCAGCCGGTATGCGCCCGCGACGGCCGGAGTGCTGGTCGTCTGGCTCCCCTATCTGCTGCGCGGCCCGAAATTCCTCGGTCGCTGGGGAGCGTTGGCCACCAGCGCCCTGCTCTTGATCTCGCCGACGATCATGTATCAGAGCCGGTACATCCGGCATGACATTTACACCGTGGCCGGCGCGCTGCTGATGTTCATCTGCATCGTCCGGTATGTCGATCAACCTCAGCGCAAATGGCTGGTCACGTTCCTCGTAACCACTGCGCTGATGCTCGCCAACCACGAGATCATCTTCGCGATCATCGCCCTGTTCGCCTCGTTCCTGTACGGAGCGGTCATGTTCGACCGGCTGCGGAAGTGGCGATATGAGCATCGCGAGTTGATGACATCGATCATCGGCCTGCATGTCATCGCCGCAGCCGCGGCGGCAGCGCTAATCAAGTTCATGCCGAAGAAATACATGCATCGGTTCCTGGCGATCCCGTGGGATAGCCGCGGTGTAGATTCACTCCCCCCGACCAGGGAAAACCAGATCAATTACTACCAGGACATGATGAGCAACTGGCTTATCGTCGGATTAGTGCTGGTTGCGGTTCTCTTCATCGTGAGCCTGGTCTATCTGCTGCGCTCCTACGGCCGCATCACCGAAACAGGTGAAGGTTGGCTCGATGACGCGGACGAGGGATCGCCCGGCGCCGCGCTCCAGGCGATCTCCGCCGACCATCGCGGAGTGATGATCGGTGGCGCGCTCTTCCTGCTTTGCTTTGTCGGACTCTTCACGACGCTGTTTACCCACTGGTACGGGATCTTTTCGTCGACGATTGCGACTGACGGCACGCTCCTGTACTGGCTGGGCCAGCACGATGTCCGCCGCGGCGAGCAACCCTGGTTCTATTTCCTGCTGCTCCTGCCGCAATACGAGTTCCTGCCGATCACGGTCGGTGCGGCGCTCGCGGTCCTGACCTGGTGGCGGGCAATCAAGACCTGGATCACCGGCGTGACCCAGGATCATCGGCTCTTTTTCCGCCTATTCCTCGCCTGGTGGTTCTTCGGCATCCTCGCCGGGCTCTCCTGGGCGGGCGAGAAGATGCCGTGGCTGATCGTCCACATCGCGCTGCCCGGCACGATCCTGGCCGGCTCGGCAATCGGCAGCCTGATTGAGCGCGGAATTTCGCTCGCCAACGAACGCAAGATTCGCCTGCTCGATCTCGGCGTCTTTGCCGGCCTGATCACCGCAGTGATCGCCTGGTTCTTCCTGGCGGCCCGCCTGACCTATGGCACCTTCAACGGGACGTGCCAGAACGGGGACAACAACTGTCGCCGCGTGACCGACAGTGACCTCAGCAAATGGTGGGTGTTAGCGATCCCGCCGATCGTCTGTCTCGGTCTGCTGGCCGTCGCCTGGTTGCGGCGCGGCTGGCGAAACTCAGCCCTGGTCGCCGCTTGCGCGGCCGTCGTGGTCCTTGGATTGCTCGAAGTGCGGGTCGGCTGGCGGCTGAGCTATGACAATCCAGACATCCCGACCGAGATGATGGTCTATACCCAGACCTCCACCGACGTGAAACGGATGGTGCTCGAGTCGAATCAACTCAGCCGCGAGCTCAATGCGGAGGGCGACGGCAAAATCCTGTTCGATACCGGCGCCGACGGCCTCTCGTGGCCGCTCTACTGGTACTTCCGCGACAACCCGGACGCATCGCCGTTCGGAGGCACGCTCAACGCGAATACCAATGCCGCGGTTATCTTCATCCTGGCGAATCGATCCGGAACACCGCAGAACGCGGCGGTCCTGTCGAAGTACACCGGCGTCACCTACGCATTCCGCTGGCACTTCCCCGAGGAGCTGTACCGCAACTTTGCGATTGCGCCGGAACTTCCGCCCGGGCGCTCGGCCTGGGACAATGCGTCCGATCCGCATGGCCCGGTCGATGTGATCAAGTCGGTTGTCGAGAGCTCGGCCTCGATATTTGATGCGCATGGCCAGCAGGAGCTGTTCCGCATGGTCGTGTATCGCGACATCGATGATGTCCTGGGCTACTACGAGTTCCAGGTTTACGTCCGTACGGATCTCCTGCCGGAGTTCAACCAGATCCGGTACTAGCCGGCCACAAGGAGTTCGATCCCACCAATGGCAGAGTTATCGGCAGAGCAGCGGCCCGACCTGGTTCCTCGTCGCGGCCTCAGCGCCACGATCAACCTTGCGCAGGTTTCCTGGATCTCGATCGTTTGGGTCGCGGTGATGGTAGTCGGAGCCGGTCTGCGGCTCTTCCAGCTCGGTGCGGCGTCCCTCTCACCGACCGAGGCGCAAAAGGCGTTCGATTCGTGGTCGCTGGTCTACGGGGCAACAGAGGGTCCCTACCGGGAGCCATCCCACGTTGCGCCGGCCGGGCTGCTGTTGCGGGCATTCTCTTTCTTCATGTTTGGCGCCACCGATACGACGGTGAGGATCATCTCCGCGCTGATCGGGATCAGCCTGATCGCGATGATCTGGTCGCTTCGCGACCTGCTGGGTGATTTCCGAGCCCTCGGCGCGGCCACGCTCGTCGCGCTCTCCCCGACCGTGGTTCTTGCCAGCCGAACCGTCAACGACGAGATCGTCAGTCTCTTCTTCGGCTTCCTGCTCTTCATTACCGTGTTCCGGCTCGGAGAGGAGGGCCGCGTCCCCGGCATCGGCCGGGCGATCTGTCTCGGCGGTGCGCTCGCCGGCTTGATCGGATCGGGTCCGGCCGGCATCACGGTTTTGCTGACGCTCGCCATCATGTTCGCCGTCTCACCGGTGATCAGCGTCGACCACGGCGCAATCGTCCAACGCGCGGTCCGCCGAATGCTGGATTCGCGACAGTTGCTCCTCGGCGCGTTGATCAGCCTCGTGATTGCACTGGTGACATTGTTCACGCGCTTCTTCAGCGACCCGAGCGCGCTTTCCGGGCTTGGCGAAGTCTTTGCTGACTGGGGTCGGCTGATCGCGACCGAATCCGGCACAACGCCGACGCAGTTCTTCATACTTTCTCTGTTGCTCTATGAAATCCTCGCGATCGTCTTCGCAATCAAGGCTGCCGTCTCGGAGCCGCGGACAGAGGACGGCGTCGCCGGCATCGACTGGTCGTACCCGGCCGTCTGGTTCCTGTCGTCGCTGGTCATCTTCAGCTTCAGTTCCGGCCGGCAACCCGAGCACGCGGTGCTGGTCGCTTTCCCGCTCTTGCTGCTCGGCGGCATGGGATTGGGCGACACGATCGAGACTCTGCTTACTACCGGTGATCTTCGGCGGCGTTTCGGGTTGCTGATGCTCGCGGTCGTCGGGCTGATCATCGCGCTGATCTCAACCCTCGTCCTGATCGGCCGCGTCGACACGGCCATTAACAGGAACGACGCGCTGACCCAAGTCCTGGCCGCGGCGATTGTTGCGCTCGGCCCGATGATCGTCCTCGCCTACACGATGGGCGATCAACTCGGCCGGCTGACCGGTTGGACCGCGGTGCGCGCAGCGGCACTGGCCGGTCTCGGGATCGTGCTTTCGTTGCTGATGATTCGAACCACGGTCGAGCTCAGTTTCTACCGGATCGATACCGGCGAGGAGCTCCTGGCCCAGGAGATGGCCGCAGCGGATCTGCGCGATATTGCGGCCCGCACCGCCAACCTCTCGCGCGATGTCAATGGCACGGAGCGAACGCCCTCGAACCCGCCGGGCGGCAAGGAGATGTCGATTGCCGTCGATCGAACCGTGCAGTGGCCGTTCCGCTGGTACTTCCGCGAATTCCCGAACCTGGTAGTCACCGCGCCGGGCGACGCAACGACCAAGGAGGCTCAACTCGTCATCGCGCCG
>DASQCG010000487.1:0-9713 GCA_035634825.1 Thermomicrobiales bacterium
GGAATACGCGGGGCTGATGCTGGAACCGATCACCGAATGGGCGCCCACGGCGGTCATTGCAGTCTTGGGGCAGCTGCGAACGCGACTCACCGCTGCCGAGATCGAGAATGAAAAGCATACCAAGTGGGCCGACCTCGCTGATCGTCGGCGGGCGTACGAAGAACTCGTCCAGCAGAAATTCAGTGAGATGCAGCGGGTGATCGACGAGTTCGGCATTACGATCGACGAGGAACCGGGCACCCTGGACCAGGCCGCCGAGGCCCTCGAGAAGTGGCGACGGTGGGCGGATGCCCTGGCCACGGCGGAAGCATCTGCGGACGATCTCCGCACGCGAATTGCAGAGGGTCTGTATGAGTTGAACGCGATTCTGGCTGGGCTCGGGGCAAGTACTGCGCCGACCGGTGTAGACGCGGGCGCGACTATCGACGAGCTCGAACGACGGATCACTCTGGCTCGGAAGGCCACCGACGAAATCACGCGATGCCGGCAGGACCTGACTCATCGAATCGACCCGGCCATTGCCGCCGAACAAGCTGATCTGGATCAAATCTACCAGTCCCACGGGTTGGAGCCAGGAGACGCCCGAACCGTCCGCGAGTGGTGCACGAAATTCGCCGACTACACGTCAGCAGTCAAATCGGTCGAAAACGCAGCCACCGTGGTCGCGACCCGGCGCCAAATGCTGGAATCGGCACCCGAGCTGCTGGAACTGACGCGGACCGAGATCGACACGCGCCTCGCCGCGGCATCCGAGCTGGCGGCACAAGCCGAGGAACTCCGCGCGCAGATCCACACGATCAACGCCAGAATCGAGGTTGCCAAGCGTGGCTCCAACCTGGAAGCCGCAATTGCGAGAGAGGCCGGGGCCCGCGACCAGCTCACTGCGGCGCGATCCCGCGACGCTGCGCAGTCCGCGGCGTGGAACGTTGGCGAGTTCGTGCACCAGCAGACTCGCGCGCTCAACCGGCCGCGCGTTTTCCAGGTCGCGGCCGACTACCTTGCGCGATTCACCGCCGGGGCGTTCCAGCTCGATATCGACGACAACAATTCACCCGCCTTTTTCGCCATCGAGACTGCGACCGGACGGCCCCGGGCACTGAACGAGCTCTCGAGCGGCACGCGGATCCAGCTCCTGATGGCGGTCCGGCTGGCCTTCATTGAAACGATGGAGCTTGGGCCGCGGCTGCCGCTGCTTCTGGACGAGATCCTGGGCAATACGGACGATCTTCGGGCGGCCGCGATCATCGACGCGACGATCGAGATCTGCCGGAGCGGCCGTCAGGTGATCTATTTCACGGCCCAGCAGGACGAGATCACCAAGTGGATGTCACGGGCAGCGTCCAACGGTGCCGACGTGCAGGTATCCCTCGTCAACCTGGCCGAGATTCGCAAACTGGCCGCAGCCGAGGTGACCACCGGAATCGAGTGGAACCCATCCCTGTTCGCGTCGACACATGTTCCTGACGGGACCGACCATGCCGCTGCCCGAACACTTTTCCGCGTACCGGCAATCAACCCGTGGACCGGGAGCCTGGCCGGCGTTGATCTCTGGTATCTCATCCCGGACGTGACAGCCCTTGCCAAACTCCGTGAACTCAGCATCACGACCTGGGGCCAATATCTCGAGATGCGTCCACGCGGTATCGCCGCGCTTGTTCCGGAGTTCGAGCAGATCAACGCCCGGGCAGAGCATCTGGCACGCGCACTTGAGGCCGCGCTCGATACATGGCGCATCGGGCGGACTCCACCCCTAGCCCGGACCGACCTTGACGCGAGCTCGGCAATCTCGCCTATCTTCATGGAGTCCGTGTGTGACTTGGCCGATCGGTGCGGCTGGGACGGCGCGGCTATTCTGAGCGCCTTGCGCAACAAGGAAATCTCAGGGTTTTATCAGAAGTCCATCACCGCACTTGAAGAGTATCTTCGACTCAATGGCTTCCTGACCGACACGGAGCCGTTTCCGTTGGAGATGGTCAGAGCGACTGCGTTCGCGGCCGTGGCCGATGGAATCGAGCAGCGCATCCTCGACAAGAATGATGTGGATACCCTGCTCCTGAGCATCGGCGACGATTGGAGGTCGGCACCTCCAATGGACGCCTGAGCATCTCCTCTACCCGCGCTGCGGTTTGGCTGGGCGTTCGTTGCCGTGCTTGAAGTGGCCGGTGGCTTTGGCCATCAGGAGTTGCGACTTCTCTTCGTCGAGGTCGGCGACCTTTGCCAGGAATGTGGCGGCTGCCTTGCCCTTGAGCGTTGTGACCGACTTCCCGTTCCAGCTGATGAACACATCGCCGGCCTTGGTGCGGCTATACGAAAATGGCTCCGCCGCGAGCCGGCCCCGCTGATCGATTTGTCCCATGCGCTGCTGTCCCTCGTGCCGTTCGGTCGGATGCCATTGTAGGCATGGGATGCGCGACCGGGACCGCTCTTCGGTCCCGACCTGATTGGAGCGTCGCTATTCCGTGACGGTGTAGAGGGCCTGCATGCCGGCGACGATGTGGTCGTTGACATGGCAGTGCAGGAGCGACGATCGTGTCGCCGACTTCGGCATGGATCGCGGGTCCGAGGATGCCGAGATGCTCCCAGCGCGGATCTGCCGCCGCACGGGTCGCGAAGGTGTCATCGGTGTAGGCGCGATAGAGGGCTTTTCGATAGACGTGGCCGATCCGGTTCGGTCCCGGCTCGGTGAAGACCTGGGCGGCTTCGCTGAATGGCTGCCCGGTGATGAGATCCTTGCCGGAGGGCGCGTAGTCCCAATCGACCTCCTCGGCGGCAATGAAATACTCCCGCGTTTGGCCGCCTTGCGACGCACCGGCATAGTGCCGTTCCGGAGCGAGGGTGGGCCCAGCGATGGCGGCGCGTACGGCGACTGCACTTCAGGTTCTGCCCAGGCATTACGACCTCCTCCCGTGGAGACGCGAACCCACCGATGGACAAACCCAGCCATTCAATTGTTGGAACTCGGTCGATGCCAGGGCCGTTGCTCGAGCGAGCCAAGATGTCCGTACGCACGACGTCGAACCGCAGGATCAGCGAGCAGTCATGGCGCAAGAGCGCGTACCGGAACGGTCAACCCATGCCGAGAGTCATCTTGACAGCACAAACGATTCGGACAGAATTGGGTATGTGACGAGACGATGATTTGGCTCAGAGGGATGTCCCGTGTCTGACATCCAGGATTTGGTGTACACCGACGCAGAGATCAATCAGCAGGCGCTGGCGAATGCCTCCGCGCTGCCGTACCTGATGGTCGCCTTTGCGCAGGCGACCGGGCGGACGCCTGAGGAGGCTGCCGCGTTCGTCGGCAATCTCCTCGCTCCGGGCTGGTCGCGCTTCACCGGCATGGGCGCGCTGTTTATCGTTCGGCAAATGGCGCTCAGCATCGTCTGCTGCGGTGGCGAAGTGCAGGAATTGACCGGGGACGAATGGTCAGCCGAGGCCTGGATCACCGGTGTGCCCGTGCAGGATGAGGCCGACTTCTTCGGCGTTACGTTCGATGAGGCGGACCGCTTCTGTAACGTTTTCGCGCCGATTGCCACCTCCCTCGGCTTCACGTTCGAGTGGCGGCGGGACAGTGAGATACTCGTCCTCTCCGTGCATCGAGACGAGCCGGGCACGTAGCCGGCGAGCAGCTTCACCGCCGCCTGATCCCGAAACACTCCGATCCTACTGCTCATTGCCGAATTTCTAACGGGATTCGTATGGGTTTTGGGCTTCCCGTAACTCCGCATTAACGCGCTGAGGCGTAGGCTCCTGGCGTTTGATGGCGACCGCCCGGCGGTTGCCGAATCGCAGGAGCGCGAAACGTGACCATCGGTGCACCCACCGAATTGCCAACTGTCGAACCGTCCGCCGACGGTTCGGGATCTGCCGAGCAACAGGACCATCTCACGCTGGTCCACGGCCGGTTGCCTGGCGATGTCTATGTCCGCCGACCAATGCATCTACCGGACTCGCTTGACGGCGAACATGGGGATGGGTACGAAGTGCGGCCGGATGAGTTGCCGGGAGTCGCGTCCGCCGGTGTGGTCGGCAAGGTTCGGCGTCGACTGATCGGGTCGCCGATCCCGAGCGACCAGGAGCACGTCGAGCGACTCGGCGTGGCGACCGGTCTGCCGGTCTTCGCGTCGGACAACATCTCCTCCTCGGCCTATGCCACCGAAGAGATCATGCGCGTTCTGGTTCTGGCCGGAGTCGGCGCGCTCTCACTGACGTTGCCGATCACATTCGGGATCGTCGCGGTCCTGGCGATCGTGGTCATCAGTTACCAGCAGACGATCGCTGCCTATCCCTCCGGTGGTGGCTCGTACATCGTGGCCAAGGACAATCTGGGTTCGAAGGCCGCTCTGACGGCGGCCGGCGCGTTGCTCGTGGATTATGTCCTGACCGTCGCGGTCTCGATCGCGGCCGGAGTTGCGGCGCTGACCTCCCTCTTCCCCGCGCTCTACCCACACCGGGTACTGATAGGAATCGTGTTCATCCTGCTGATCATGCTCGGCAATCTCCGGGGCATTCGCGAGAGCGGGGCGATCTTCGCCGCGCCGGCCTATGTCTACCTGGCTACCATGTTCGGCTTGCTCGGCTACGGGATGTTCCGCTACTTGAGCGGCACGATGCCGGAATATACGGCGCCGGCCGGCTGGGCGGCCGCGGCCGGGACGCAAGGGCTGGGATTGCTGCTGATCCTGCGCGCATTCGCTTCGGGGTCGGTCGCGCTGACCGGAACGGAGGCGGTCTCAAACGGCGTGCCGGCCTTCAAGGCGCCGGAGCCTCGCCGGGCCCAAACGGTGCTAATCCTGATGGGCACTTTTTTCGCCACGATCTTCATCGGGATCAGCTTCCTGGCCGGTCACCTGGGCATTCTGCCCGACCCGTCGGAAGAGCAGACCATTATCAGCCAGCTGGCGCGGACATTGGTCGGCAACGGGCCATACCTCTACCTGGTGCAACTTTCCACGGCCCTGCTGCTGGTGCTGGCGGCCAACACCGCCTTCGCCGACTTCCCACGATTGCTGAGCATCCTGGCGCGCGATCGGTACGTGCCGCGACTGTTTAGTTTCCGGGGCGATCGGCTGGCGTTCACGAGCGGGATCATGTTGCTTTCGGTCCTGTCCGCGATTCTGGTCGTGGTCTTCTCGGGCAGCGTGACGCAGCTGATTCCGCTCTACACCGTGGGCGTGTTCGTGGCCTTCACCCTCAGCCAGAGCGGGATGGTGAAGCATTGGTGGAAGCTGCGCGAGACAGAGCCGGGCTGGCATCACCGGGCAGTAATCAACGGCGTCGGTGCGGTGACCACGGGTATCGTGGCGATCGAAGTCGGGCTCTCGAAGTTCCTGCTGGGTGCATGGATGGTGCTGATCCTGGTGCCTGTCCTGATCGCGGGCATGTGGGGCATTCACCGGCATTACCGCCGGTTGGAGAGTGCCCAGCTCCCTGAAACCCCGCTCGATTACACCCGGCTCCGGATCCGGCCGATCGTGCCGATTGCCGATCTGAATGTACCGGCCAAGCAGGCCCTCGCGTTCGCCCGGGCCGTGGCGGATGACGACGTGATCACCCTCGTCCATGTCACCGACAAGGTCGACACCGCCGATCGCCTCCGGACCGAGTGGGACCAGTGGCCGCACGGAGCAACGCACCTGGTCGTTATCGAGTCGCCGTACCGCAGCCTTGGGGGACCGCTCATCCGCTACCTGCGCGAAGAGGCGAGCACCCATCCCGCCGATACCCTGCTGGTCGTGCTGCCGGAGTACGTGCCCGGAAGGTGGTGGGAGCACCTCTTGCACAACCAGACCGCGCTCCGCCTCAAGGCCAAATTGCTGTTCCAGCCGGGTGTATTCGTGGTCAGCGTTCCCTATCACATTGCCCATGCCGGCGAAACGGCACAGATCGGAGCAGCGCCGTGATCAACTCGCGCAGCTTCGAGGAATGCCTGCTGGCAGCGTTGATCTGCGGTGGTCTCCTTGCCATCGTGGTGAGCCCAGCCGCCGGTCTGGTGCTGGGAGCGGCGTTGGTCGTCGCGGCCATCGCCCTGACCCCCTGCGGATGCGTCGTGACCTGGGACGCCAAGCGCACGATGCGCGCCGTTGACGCCGAACGCGGTCAGCACCTGCGCGATGCCGAGGCTCCGGTCGAACCGCTTCGGCCCTTGCCGCATTCCAGTCAACCGCACCCCGTGGTGATTGTGCACGGGGATGGCGTCAGGTCAGTCGATCGGAGGCATTATCCGGCTCACGCTCCCGGCCTAGTGGTGATCCTGCGCAGAATCGATGGCTCATCGTCCGATGCCCGCCGTGACCAGGCGGACGCGGATTACGCTTCGTAGGTGGAGACCAACTCCGGGAACTTCATACCCGGCGGCGGGTTGTTCAGGTCGACGCCCGTGACGTCGGCCAAGCGCTCCTTGAACCACATGTCGAACGAGTCGCGCGATTGCACGAACTGCGTAAGCGCCTTGTTGAAATCGTTCGCTTCCATGTAGGCGACAAGTTGATCCCCGCCGTTGACCGAGGCGATGAACCAGTCTTCCTTGGTGATGCCGATGCGGCGCTCGGATTTGTCGTATTCGGACATGCGCTGCTGGCTGAGCTCACGTTGGAACTCGCGCGCGGCCTGGGTCTTGCCGGACAAGATGGGGAACACGACACAGATATGGTCCACGACGCAGCCTCCCTGGATGATCCGAATCGATTCGCCGGCGCGATTCACCGGCGATTTCATCCTAGCCCCGCTTGACTCCGGGTCAATCCGCAGAAATATGCAAATCGCGATACCCATGCCATCATTCGTCTGTCCTGATTCAGCTTGACACCGGAGCGCAATCAGCGAGAATTGTGCGCACTATTCGACAAGCAATCGGCGCTAATTGACAGGAAGTCACGTGACCGACGTTGGGGAACTCGAGTTCACCGAAGCCGACATCACCAGGCAGGCGCTGGTCCATTCGTCCGCCCTCACCTACCTGATGGTGGCCTACGCGCGGGAGTGCGGACAGAGCCCGGAGCACGTGGCTGAGTTCGCCGGGCGCGTCTTTACCAAGGGCTGGGCACGGCATGTCGATCAGGACGCGCTCGGCATCGTCCGGAGCATCGCGCTGATCCTGGTTTCGATCGGCGGCGAGATCGTCAGCCTGACCGGCGACAGCCTCGAGGCCGAAGTGCGCGCGTCCGGCGTGGTGACGGAGGAAGAGGCGAGCTTCTTTGGCATTACGCGGGATGAGGCGGATCGCTTCTGCAACGTTTTCGTGCCGATGGCCGCATCGCTGGGCTACGTCTTCACATGGCGCCGAGTGGGAAATGACCTGGTCTATACGGTACGGCGGGCGGCGTTCTGATTCGGTTTTCGGGGTTCGGTTTTCGGGGTTCGGGAAGCGCGTAACGGGCTGCCGGCTATCTTCTCGTTCCCTCCACCCTCAACCCGTGTCTATCCCCGTTCGTGGAGCAGGATCACGAAGGCGAGGGCGAGGACGCCGCTGATGATGGCGATCGCTGCACCGACAGTGGCGATCTGCAGCGTCGGCTTGAACGCCTCGGTGTCGATCTGTTGGCTGGCTTCCCGGTAGCGGATCGAGCCGAGGATGACCAGGCCGATGCCGCCGAGCACGAGGATGGACGCGAAGACCGTCGTCAGAGGGAAACCGGAGACGAGGTCCTTCTTCAGGAACTGCGCGGCGGCCAGCCCGACTGCTATCAGATTGAATCCGGTCCGCAGCCATGAGAGGAACGTCTGCTCGTTCGAGAGGTGCGCACTCGCCCGGGCATCGGGATTGGATTTCTTCTCCACGCTCGCTCCTCTCATGCATCGGCATCCTTCGGCGCAATCCGGCGCAGCGGGATGTAGGCCGAGATCGCGAACAGCGCGGCGAGGGTGAACGTTATCCGCCACGTGCCGGCGCCGAGGAACCCGCTCAGGACATCGACGAGGATCCCAAAGACGCTGGAGAGTGCCCAGGCGCGGGAATCCTGGGCCGAGATGTGATGTCGAATCTGGTTGTGGAGCGGGGTTCTGCCCGCATTCGCTCGGGTCGCCATATCGGACCAGAGTGTGGCGCCTGGGGACGCGGGCAGGGCATCCCGGCACTACGGTCCACCTTGACACGTGTAGCTCATGGTACTTGACTGTTGCGAGACAAGTTCCTACGATATATGTGGCAGTTCGACCGGCCTGGTCGCTGCTGTACATGTTCAGATACATGACGGAAGAGGTGATGTTCGATGTTTCGCAGCCCGCTCTTTAATGATTTCATTTCCCTCCGCGACACCGTCGATCGGCTCTTCAACGAGAGCCTGAATGACGACCAGTTCCGCACGTCGTGGTCGCGCACTGGCAATGGGCGCACGCAGGCCATGCCGATGCCACTCGATGTCTACGCGACCGAGGATCAGGTCGTGATCCTCGCGGCGATGCCGGGGATGCGGTCCGATGACCTCGACCTGACGATCCACGAGAACACGATCACGATCAGCGGCAAGATCGCCAACGTGGCCGAGAGCGCCGAGACCAAGGGCGCGACCTGGTACGTGCACGAGCTCTGGAGCGGCGATGTCCGGCGGTCGCTGACTCTGCCGTTCCCGGTCGACGGCGACCGGGCCGACGCGCGCTTCGAGCAGGGGATCCTGCGCGTGACCTTGCCGAAGGCCGAGAGCGCGAAGCCGCGCAAGATCACGGTCGGCAGCGGCACTGCACAGGAGGCGTTGAGCGCCGGCGAGTCGCAGGGCGAGGGCTCGGACGAGTAGCAGCTCGGATCAACTCGTTCCATCGGAGAGTCCGGGTGTGATCCACCCGGACTCTTTTCATTGCCCCTACCCCTGTGCCCAGAAAGGTTGGAGGGCGCGGTAGTCGAGCAGGATGATGCCCTCCTCATCGACGATGTCGCGCATCGCCCGGGAGGTGAAGACGTCGTAGTCGGCCCGGCGGATCGGCCAGGTCTCGGGCTCGAGGGCCTGGGCTTCGGCATCTCCGAGGCTGGGGTGCACTGCCCACTCGGTCAGGCCGGCCGGCAGCTCTCGCAGGAGCTGGGCGAATTGCGCCGGCTTCACCGCGGGGTCCATGTGGTAACTGTCCAGCACGGGGTGATCGATCGAGGGTAACCCTGCGTCCCGGCAGCGATCGGCATGCTCCCGGAAGTGCGTACGCATGGCCAAACCGTATTCGCGAGCGAGTTGGAAGCTCAGGTCGAAGATGTCGGGACGGCCACCGTCGGCCAGGCAGTGCCAATCGAGATTCGTCGGGCGGAGCCCGGCCGTCAGGATCGTCTCGATCTGGGCCCGGAACTCGAGCTCAAGCTCCTCCAGCCTGGCGCCGGCGAGGAGCTCCGGAATCCGCTCGTAGCGATAGAAGTAGCCGGTCTCATCGACCAGGGACGGCACGCGGTTTCGGGAGGCGCGCGGTCCCCATCGATATGGCCCGAAGTCGTTGACCAGGGTCAGGTGCACGCCAAACGGTTGGTCCGGGCGATCCCGGAGGGCCTGCATCGCGTGCGGCGCCCAGGGGCATGGCGTCATCAGGCTGGTCGATCTGACGAGGCCGTACTCAAGGGTACCGATGATAGCTTCATTGACGGCGTGGCAGATGCCGAAGTCGTCGGCATTGATGATGAGCAAGCGGGCATCGGCCGGGTAGCCGAGCAGTTGGTTCGTGATGCCGTCGCTCAATCGGGATTCCTCGCCGGGTGCCGGGTCCAATTCGGGGATTTATACGCTGCACCGGCCAGCCCG
>DASQCG010000488.1:0-2578 GCA_035634825.1 Thermomicrobiales bacterium
TCAGTTTGGGCAGGTACGCTCGAACATCCTCGCTTCGGCGAACCAGGTCGTTGTACGCAACAACGCTGAGATCCCGGAGCACGTCTTCGAAACCAGGGGTAAAGCGATCCTGAAGTTCGGGTGAGGCGTCCGTGGCCAGCACCTTTTGGCAGCGCGCATAGGTGGCGGCGATCCAGAACATGGCTTCGCGGTGATAGCCACGATCGATCATTTCGCGGGTGCCGTCAATGGCGATCGGGCGGGCGACTTCGCTGATGTCCGATGCGAAGAAGAACGGCGTCCTTATGACCGACTTGGCGGCGTCGAAGGCATCGGTCATGGCGGCGAAGTGGCGCTCGACTTGTAATTGCGTGAGATTATCCGCGCCAAGCAGCCCGAGCAGCTCTTCGTGGATATCGAGGCGATCGTGTTCGGCCAGCAGTTCGTGGACGGCCACATACCGGCTGCGGACAGTTGGGTTGCGCAGTCCGGCGACAAGCAGCACGTGCGTCGTGACACCGGTGCCGAAGAGCCAACTGGTTACGTTGTCATGCAGCGGTCGGTTCGGGTTGAGGCTGTCCAGAAACGCCAGAATCTTGCCTTGGGCGTGCTCGCATCTGCGAATGACCCATTCGCGCTTCGCAAAGTCGCGGACGACCTGCCATTGGATCGCGGTTAGGCGACCAGTGGGATCGGCAAGGATGCTCGCCCCGCGCAGGCTGCCGGCCAAGTGAGAGATGCCGAGTACCTGCTCAGCCGATTGAACCTCATTGGCCCGCAAAATCGACGCATCTAAAAGCACGCCGTCGAACAAGAACTTGCCTGGATTCGGGGGCCGGTCGTCACCAGCCAGGACGACGATCACGTCGACGTCGGACGTCGCGGGCAAGGTAGCATCATCCGCCAACCAGGTGATTGACCCGTGCAGGAATGCGCCCTCGAAGCCGGGCCATGCCGCGGCCACCTCCGACTCCCAACGGGCCGCCGCATTCTTCGCCTGTTCGACGCTGGTTGTCACTGACCCCTGATCCCTAATCCCTGAACCCTGAGCCCTGCACCCTTTGCCTCCATTGTGCCCGATCGGCCCGGATTGTGATCGACACAACAGGATGCTAGGCTCTCTTGTGCGCAATGCGGCGCGGTTTTTGCGCTGCGCCGGCGCCGCCACGCTCGGCACATCCGGAGAACTGAGCATCCATGTCGACGACATTTCCCTCGTCGCCGTTCACGATCAGTGTCGCGATTGACCTCGACGGCGTGCTAACCGAACATCCGCGTCCTCTGGCGGTCGCCGCGAACGCAAAGTTCGGCATGGAGCTCCCGGAATCCGCCTTCATCGATTCCGCCGGCCTTAATGTGCCGATGGCCGTGCGCGACTGGGTCTACGGCGAGGATGGGCCGGCATCGCAACTCTTCCCGGCCCCGGAGGCGCAGGAGTTCATCGCCCGGATCATCGAACTGCTCGGGATCGACCACGTCCGGATCCTGACCGCCCGGCCCGAGTCGTCGATCAGCATGACGCGCGCCTGGCTGCGCCGCCACGGTTTCCCGGAGATCAACATCCTGTTCTCGGATAACAAGGCGGAAGTCGCCGCAGCCGAGGGTTGCACCTTCGCGGTCGAGGACAGTGTCCGCCATGCGGTCAATTACGCCCGCAGTGGCATCACGTCGTTCCTGATCCTGACCGAGAGCACGCCGGCCTACGACGCGCACCAGCGGATCTGGCCGGTCAACAGCCTGATGTCGATCATCTACCGGCTGGACGAGCTCCAGCGCGAGAACCAGCGCCTGGCCGCGCTCGCTGAGGCCGGGTTGCCGCGGATCGTGGTCGCCGATCAGATCGACCCGGCCGCCCGCGCTCGCCTCGCCGCCAATGCCGAGATCGTCGACGTCGACGGCACGAACCTGCCGGCGCTGCTGGCGGTCCTGCCCGACGCCGATGCACTGGTCGTGCGTAGCGAGACGCAGGTGACCGAGGAGGTGCTGGCAGCCGGGCCGAAGCTGCGAGTCGTGGCCCGGGCGGGAGTCGGTGTCGACAACGTCGACCTGGAAGCGGCCACGCGGCGTGGCGTGCTGGTGCTGAATGCCCCGGGCGCGAACCGGATCTCGGCCGGCGAACACACGATTGCTCTTCTACTTGCCGTCACTCGCCAGATCACGATTGCCGACAGCGCCACCCGGGCCGGAGCATGGCCGCGCAAGAAGATCAAGCCGATCGATTTGGCCGGCAAGACGGTCGGAATCGTCGGACTCGGACGGGTTGGCTCAGTCGTGGCGACGCGCCTCAGGGCGTTCGAGATGACTGTGCTGGCATATGACCCGTACATCCAGCCCGAGCGATTCGATGAGCTCGGAGTGGAGCGGGTCGAATACATTGAGCTGCTGACGCGGTCGGACATCGTCACCTACCACTGCCCGTCGACCGACGAAACGCGGCACATGCTCGATGCGGAGCGCATCGTTCACCTCAGGCCGGGCGCGATTGTGATCAACGCGGCGCGTGGCGACGTGGTTGATCAGGACGCGTTGGCTGAGGCTGTGGCGTCTGGGCACCTGCGCGGCGCCGGAGTCGATGTCTTCCCCTTCGAGCCATGTACGG
>DASQCG010000489.1:0-3875 GCA_035634825.1 Thermomicrobiales bacterium
GCCGGGGCCGACGAAAGAACAGGCACGAGCGATACCAGCGTAACCAGAACCACGAGCAATGTCAGGGATCGCATCTTGGGCATGGGTACCGCCTTTGCGGGTGCGGTGACGGGTCAAGAAGGCAGTCCGGCAACGGCTTCGCGGATTCATGGGACCGCTAGCGCGGTCTGCGGCCGGAGGCACCTCATCCCACCATGTAGGGCTTTTAGCATAGCGAATATGTCAATGGGTGTCTGTGCCTTGTCCAACGCTACGCGGCGGGCAAGCTGGATCGGTCGGTATTGCCTCGAGTGCTAGGCTGGGAAGATCGTTTCGCAATGCGAATGTCCCGGAGGAATCTCAATGGACTCCAGCCCCATCTCCCGCCGCGCCACTGCTTTCCACGATCTCAAATCCTTCACCGTCGTCCGCGATTTCATCTGGCACTCGCCATACACCGAGCGGTATACCGATCCCGCCATCCTCGACTTCACCTTCGGCAACCCGCACGACATGCCGATGCCCGAATATGTCGACGCCCTGCGCGACGCGATCACGCCCCAGAACAAGGACTGGTTCGCCTACAAGGATTATGTCCCCGCCGCGCAGGAGGCCGCGGCTGCATCGCTGGAGCGCCTGCTGCGGATGCCGTTCGCGCCGGAGGACATCCTCCTGACCACCGGTGGATTCGCGGCGATCGCAACCGCACTGAAGACCGCCGCTGACCCGGGTGACGAGGTGATCTACAGCCTGCCGCCCTGGTTCCTGTACGAGGGGCTCGCCGCCGAGGCCGGCCTGACGCCGGTTCGGGTGATGATCGATATGGAGACCTTCGACCTCGACGTCGACGCCATCGCGGCGGCCATCACACCCCGGACGCGCGTCGTCATCGTCAATACCCCGAACAACCCAACCGGGCGAATTTATCCGCCCGAGACGCTGCAGCGGCTGGCCACAGTGCTGGAGGAGGCATCGGTTCGGAACGGCCGGCGTATCTCCCTGATCTCCGACGAGCCGTACAACCGGATCGTCTTCGACGGCGCCCGCTTTCGCAGCCCGGCCGAGTTTTACCCCTACACATTCATTGCCTACTCGTACGGGAAGACCCATCTCGCGCCGGGTCAGCGCATCGGGTACATCGCCTTGCCGCCGACCATGCCCGACCGCGAGGCCGTCCGCGCAGCCGTTATGCAACTGCAGATCGTGGCCGGCTGGGCCTTCCCGAATGCGGTCATGCAGTACGCCTTGCCCCGCCTCGAGCAGTTCACGATCGATATCGACCGGCTCCAGCGCCGCCGGGATCGCCTCGTCGACGCGCTGACCGAATCGGGCTATTCCGTCCACCGGCCGGAGGGCACGTTCTACCTCTGGGTGCGCTCGCCGATCGGCGATGATGCGGCTTTCGCGCGGCAGCTGACGGAGCACGACATCTTCGTGTTGCCCGGCTACATGTTCGAGACGCCCGGCTTCTTCCGGATCTGCCTGACCGCGAACGATGACATGGTCGAGCGCAGCCTGCCCGGCTTCGCCGTCGCGATCAAACAGGCGCAAACCGAGAAACTAACCTTCATTTCGACATAACCGATCAACCATCCTGCCCGTGATGCAGCGCGGGGTTCCCACGCCCCGCACCGCTGTACTCCGCGCTCGTTCGATGGCGCCAACCCATCATCAGGCATCGTTCCCCTCACCGGCATGGTCGAGATGCGGACCCAGGCAGGACGGGTAAACCCCGCGCTCCGGTCGGTGATCGGTACACTGCGCTCATTGTGCGGCCGCTGGATCAGGACCGATGAGCGAGATCGAAGCACTTCTGTTGCTGATGTCGGCGACGACCTTGATCGTCGCGGTTGCCCGGGGTATCGGCATCCCCTATCCGATCCTGCTCGTCCTTGGCGGCCTCGCAATCGGCTTCATTCCGGGCATCCCGTCGATCCACCTCGACCCGGATTACATCTTCATCCTGATCCTGCCGCCCATCCTCCAGTCAGCCGCCTTTCTGACGCCGGTGCGCGATTTGCGGGCGGAGATCCGGCCGATCCTCTCGCTTTCGGTCGGACTGGTCCTGATCACGACGTGCGCAGTCGCAGGCATGGCGCACTGGATCGTCGGTGGGCTGTCGTGGCCGTCGGCCTTCGTGCTGGGTGCGGTCGTGTCGCCGCCGGATGCGGTGGCGGCGACGAGCGTGGCCGAGCGACTGCGCTTGCCAAATCGGGTGGTGCGGATCCTTGAAGGCGAGAGCCTCCTGAACGATGCGACCGCGTTGGTGACGTACCGTGTCGCCGTAACTGCCGCCGTCACCGGGGCATTCTCGCTGCCGCATGCGCTCGGAGATTTCGCGCTTGCGGCGGCCGGCGGCGTCCTTATCGGTCTGGCTTCCGGCTGGCTGATCGTCCAGTTGCTCCTGCGGACGCGAGATGGCTCGGTCCTGATCGCGATCTCGCTCCTTGCCCCGTATGGGACCTACCTGGTGGCCGAGCACCTGGGGGCGTCGGGTGTGCTGGCGGTCGTGATCGAGGGACTCCTGATGGGCCGCGGCTATTTCCGGCTCACGTCAGCCCGGACTCGCATGCAGAGTCTCGATTTCTGGGACATGTTCATCTTCCTGCTCAATGGGTTCGTCTTTATCCTGATCGGCGTGCAACTCCCCGATGTGCTCGATGGCGTCGCCGATCAGCAGTGGCCGACCCTGGTCTTTTATGCCGTGGCGATCAGCCTGACCGCGATCGTTGCGCGCATTGGCTGGGTAGTGCTCACGTCCGATCCACGGACGTTGCTGCGTCAGCACGGATTCTCCTGCTCCACCGAAGCCAGCCGGCGCGAACTGATCGTGATCGCCTGGGCAGGGATGCGTGGCGTCGTCTCGCTGGCGGCGGCCCTGGCATTGCCTTCGGATTTGCCGGGCCGGGACCTGATCATCTTCCTGACCTTCGCCGTGATCCTGGCCACACTGGTCGGACAGGGCCTGACCCTCGCACCGCTTATCCGCTCATTGGGGCTCGGGGATCAGGTCGAGGATGACCACGAAGAGCTGTACGCGCGGTTGGCAATCACGCGGGCTGCCCGGAACCGCCTCGATCAGGTCGCAGACGAGGAGTGGGCACTCCGGGAAGTCGTCGCCGATCTGGCCGATCACCTCGACCAGCGCACGCATCGGTTGCGGACGCGCGAGGACGCAAACGGCTCACTGGACGATGTCTCGGCCGCCTTTCATCGCGTGCGGGCCGAGTTGATCGATGCCGAGATGGCGGAAGCGTTCCGCCTGCGGGATGCCGGCCGCATCAACGACACAACGCTGCGCAAGATTCAGCGCGAGCTCGACATCGAGCGCCTCCGCCTCGAACACCTGTAATTGCCGTCAATCCCGGCTGGACCGAGGCCCGCCTCTGGGCCGCTTCGGTGTCGGGCGGGCCGGGAGATGTAGCTGGTCGGCTTCATCGATGGTGCACCTCTTTGACACCATGCCGGTCACGGGGACCAACGCGCCGCCGATCGCGGAGTCGTCAGGAGGGCAACAAGCCGAACTGGGCTTCGTGGAGGCGGCGGTAGATGCCGCCGGCCGCGACCAGATCGGTGTGGCGACCCTGCTCGGCCACGCCGCTCTCGTCGACCACCACGATCCGGTCGGCATGCTGGATCGTCGCCAGCCGGTGCGCGATCACCAGCGTCGTCCGGCCCTCGGCCAGCTCGAGCAGCGATTGCTGGATCATCCGCTCGGTCTCGGAGTCGAGCGCGGAGGTCGCCTCATCGAGGATCAGGATCGGCGGGTTCTTGAGGAACATCCGCGCGATCGAGAGCCGCTGCTTCTGCCCGCCGGAGAGCTTGACGCCGCGCTCACCGATGATCGTGTCGAGCCCGTCCGGCAGGCTGGCGATCATATCGTCCAGCCGGGCCCG
>DASQCG010000490.1:0-2285 GCA_035634825.1 Thermomicrobiales bacterium
GTCGCTCGGCTACGAGGCGGGCGTGATCGGCGCGGCGCTCTGGGGCCGGATGGTCGAGCGCGGCGAAGCCAAACCGGCTGCCTGAAACAACATAGCTGTAGCGCGGCCCGCGGCTGGGCCGCTTTGGTGCCGGGCATCCCGGTTGGGGTGTTGGTCCCGCTCTGGTTGTCGCGCACGGTCACCGGGAAGCCGGCCACGGGGGGCCGGCGCTACGCCAAAGATGTGATCGCCGCACCTGGCGCACGACCTACCGGGCGTCGATGATGGTTTGGGCGAGTTTGCGGGCCTGGCTGGGCGAGAGTTGGTTGATCGACTGGCCGATCGCTTCCTCGAGCGCATCGCGGTTGGCGAAGCCGTTGGCCTTGGCCCAGGTCCAGAAGGCGGTCCAGGAGATGTCTTCCGGTCTCGGGTCGGAGTCGGTTTCGGGCTCGGTCGGCTTGGAGTCGGGCTGCTCCGGCTCCTGCGCGGGGAATTGCACGACGCGGCTGGGCTGGTCCTGCTGAGCGACGCTGTGCAGCTTCGGCGCGGGCTCCTGGATCGCGGGCAGGCCCATCGCGATCATGGCGCGGGCGATGGCGCGGTTCTCGGCCAGCTCGGGCGAGGCGTCGTCGACCGGCGCGCTGGCGTGGGCGGAGCCGGATGGGCCGGAGCCGCCCATGATCTGGGCGTGGATGACGACGCCGTTCTGGTCGCTGTGGGCGAGGCGGGTGTTGACGACCGCGTCGGGCACGTGGGCGCGGATATGCTCGATCATCTGCCGCAGCTCGCTGGCCAGCGTTTCCCGGTCACTCACGACGTTCCCTGAACCCCCCCATTCCCGATCTTGTCGATGCCCTGAGTATACAGAGTCAGTACATCAGTTCGGGAACCATGAACGTGTCGGCCTCGAATGTCGCGCTCCTCCAGCAACCCCATGCCGGCCACGGGGGGCCGGGGCTGCGTTGTGGCTGCGGACCAGTCATCGTTGATTCGCGGCACAATGGGGGTGTTGGATTGCGTAGCGGGGAGATGTCTGTGAATCGGGCGCGAATTGACTTGTTGGACATGATCTGGCCAGAGACGGGGTTGCAGGTGACGACGACGGCGCCGGTCAGGGACAAGGACACGCTGACCGAGGACGATCAGATCGAGCTCAGCCTGGATTTCGTGACGCTGTCGCTGACGCCGACCGAGTTCATCCAGCTTGCGGCCAGCCTGCGGTTGAGCGTGGATGGCCTGCTCGACCACCACCCGGGGTTGCAGCGGGCGGTGGTCGCGGCGTTCGACATCAAGATGTAGGAGCGGTTCAGACCGGCTCGGCGACCAGGCCGTCGTTGGCGAGCGAGCGCCGGGCGGCGAGGGCGACCTTGAGCGCAGTGCGGGCCTCGGCCGGCGTGGCCCGGGTCGCGGGTTGACCGGTTCGGATGCAATCGACCCAGTAGGCGACCTCGGCGGCGTACGGATCGACCTGCTCGGCCGCCACCACGCAGGGATCGCCCTCGTTCGGGAAGAGCTTCAACTCATTGCGGCCGGCGCCCATCTCGACGCTGCGGCCACCGGCCTGGAAGTTGTATTCGACGGCGCCGGTCTCGCAGAGGACCTGGAGGGACGAGGTGAACGGGTAGCTCTCGGGCATCATCATGCCGCCGTCGACCTGTGCCCACGCATTGCCGTAGTCGATCATGACCTGGACCTGGTCGTAGCCGCCCGATTTCGGGTTGCGGGTGCCGCGCGCGACGACCGATTTCGGCTCGCCGAAGACCCAGTTCAGGGCGTCGTAGTCGTGGATCATCATGTCGATGACGGCGCCGCCGGTCAGCTCCGACTGTCCGAACAGCGACGACCAGGCCGGGAACGGTTGGCGTCGATACGCGAGGCCCTGGATCGGCTTACCGTACGTTCCGCTGGTCGCGAGTTTCTGCAGCTCGACGTACTCCGGCCAGAAGCGCAGGACGTGGGCGATCATGAAGATGCGATCCGTGCTCTGGGCGAGATCGACCAGCGCATCGGCATCCTCGACCAGGAGCGTGATCGGCTTCTCGAGCAGGACGTGCTTGCCGGCCTTGATCGCCAGCTCGGTCACTTCGCGATGCTGCGGCCCGGGCAGGCAGATATCGATGCCGTCGATCGACCGGTCGTCGATCAGCTTCTCGAGGTCAGTCGTCCAGCTCGTACCGAGCTCCTCGGCCAGCGGTTTGGCCCGTTTTTCCGATTGCCCATAGATGCCGACGATCTCAACGTCATCCAGACCTGCCAAGGCTCGGGCATGAGTGCTGCCCATGAAGCCGGCGCCGAGAACTCCGATT
>DASQCG010000491.1:0-2753 GCA_035634825.1 Thermomicrobiales bacterium
TCGATGAAGCCACCGTCGGCCGTGAACACGACCACCACCGGCACCTCGGTCGTATTGGTGATGTCCCGGGTAATGATCCAGGTGCCGACGAGCGGATGGCCAGCCATGGCGGCAGGGCTGGCATCCTGGGCGGACGCCTGGCGGAGGGTGGAACTCAGGGCGAGCCCGAGCCCGCCGCCGCCCAACCCGGCGAGGGCGGTGCGACGGGAAACGGTCCGATCAGGTATTAATGATGTCATGATGGTTCCCTCCATGGGGATGCCCGGCCGGCCGCTCGATCGCGACCAGTGAATCGGTTCTGCTGAACCCGTATTTCGGTTGCCTCGCGGTGTACCGGAGGGCGGGGCGTGAGGCGGTCGCGCTGCCCTCGTATCGCTAAGGCGCCGGGGTTCCTGCCGGCGCGCCGGGCTGGGTCATGGTGAGGAGATAGGTGGTGACGGGCTGTTCGTCCTTGCCAAATACCTGGGTGGATCCGTCGCTTACATGGGTAACGAATGAACCGTCGTCGACCGGCATCACAAGCTGGAGCCCGGTGGCCGGAGTCGGGACTGCGTCGCCATTTGGCACCACCACCATGCGAATCTGGACCTCGAGTGGGACACGAGGTATCGAGGTGATGGGATTCTTCGTATCGTCCCGGCGAACGATCCAACTCCCCAGGACATGCTCCTCATGTTTCGTGGGGTCCCGGTTGTGATCGACCAGGATCCAGTTGAGCAACTCCGCAGGCTCGGGACCTGCAACGGTGATCTGAACGGTGGTCTCGCTCCGGGAGATCAGGCTGTCACCCGGCCCGAGCGTGACTTCCGTGTTGACGGGGATCTGCTCGATCTTGCCGGCCGCCCGGATCACCTCGATCGCCGCGGCCACGCGCACGGTGTACGAGCCGGACAGGACGTACTCGATCATCGGGCCGGAACAACAATTGGATGATCCGCCAGTGGTGGTCCCTGGCGGGATGGAGAGGTGATCGAGGACGGTCCGCATCCAATCTGTCGTAGGCAGGTCGGCGACCGGCACGGTGTATTCGAGGACAATGCCATCAGTTGTCACCGGCGAGGGCGTGGCCGGAGCCTGGATTGCCGGGGCTCCGCCGTGATTCCCGTTCGGACCGTGATCGGGACGAATGATGTCAATAGCAAACACAATGGCCAGAACGAGAATGGCTGCGGCCGCGAACCGCAGGATTGGTCGGTCGTGCCATGGGATTCCCGGCCGGACTTTCCTCACTCTGCCTTCGCCCGCGGGCACCGAAGCGTGGGCAGGTGGAACATACGACGCTACGCTCGCGGCCGTCGATCCCACGATCTGCTGGCGTACCCGGTGCTGGGCGTCCAGGAGATACGGGGATACTGCCGATTCGCCCAGCCGCGCGATCACCGCAGCGGCGATGTCGTCGATGCCGGCCGGCCGAGCCGGTGTTTCGCCGCGCAGGACGGCGTCCCAGTAGCGGTCCAGGCGCTCGGCACGCTGGTGCTCGTCAGGCGCCATGGCCCACCTCCTGACCGCGTGGCGCCGCGATGAAGTCGGCGCGAATTCGCTCGATCGCCCGCAGTTGCCGCTTCTTGGCAGCTTCGCGATTGATGCCGAGCACTGCGGCGACCTCCTGGCCGGTCAATCCGGCTCGGCGCAGCTCAACCACCTGGCGATCATCGGGAGACAGCCGCGCAATTGCTCCGTCCAGCCAGATGCGGTCGAGGTCAGCGATCGCCGTCTCCTCAGGACTGGGTCCCGGATCGACCAGACCGACGGCCGCGTCCAGGGTCGATTCCGGCCTCCGTTTGCTGATCTGGTCGCGAATTGCGTTGTGGGCGATGGCAAACAGCCAGGAGCGGAAGCGGCCCGTCTCCCGGTAACCGGGCAGGGCGGCCAATGCCTGCAGAAATGTCTGGCTGGCGGCGTCCTCGGCCGCTTCCGGATCGCTGAGCTGACTCAGGCAATAGCCATAAACTGCCGGGAAGTAGCGATCATAGAGCCGCGTAAATGCCTGCGGGCTCTGCTGCGCCCAGGCCACCAGCAGCGCATCGGCATCGGCCGTGGCTGGCTCGGGCACTGGTTGGCGGCGCAGGAGACGCATTTGTCCTGGTCCCTCGGTCGTGACGCTCTGAGATGCTGATGTTCACTCTAGTAAACGGCATGGCACCGTATTGGGGACACCAGGTGCGCGGATCACGCCGTGAAGGAGCCACAACGCGCAGCAAGACGGCCGCCGGTGGTTTCGGCGGCCGTCCGGGTAAGGAGGAAAGGAATGAGTCTGGGTCGGGTTGGCGTTAGCCCTGTTTCCGTGGAAGCGGCGTATCCGGTCGCCACAAACATTGCCACGCCAAAGCATTGAATCAGGACTCGGGAGTACCAACAGTAGGAGTTGCCGGGACACTGCCTGTCGTCGGGTTCGAATCGAACGTCATACGTGTCGCCGGTCTCCTCCACGGAACCGTGGCCTGCTGGACACCGCCCGCGTCCCGCACATCGATCGTGCCCTCGGCGTCCAGGGCGTTGCCGGTTTCGTCAATCTGGATCGTGATCGTGAAGGTCACGATTCCCGGCTCATAGACATCAATTGCCGGATTCGCATCGGTAAAGACGAACAAGAGATCAGCGGTGCGCTCACCAGTTGGCCGCCAAAGGCCGACCGCCTCGCCGGCAACCGGTTGCCACTCGGTATAGGCGCCGGATGGGTGGAAAATGGCAAAGTTCGAGAGCTCCGGATGCTCTGGATAGGCATTCCATTGCCAGACACCAGCCAGCAAGTG
>DASQCG010000492.1:0-4408 GCA_035634825.1 Thermomicrobiales bacterium
CGCGGCGAAAGCGGTCGTGATCACGGTCAGCACCCGGATCATCCAGGACGACGTGGTCCAGTTCTCGCCGGCGCTTCCGGACTGGAAGCGAGAGGCGTATGAGGCGATCACGCTTGGCAACGCGAACAAGGTCTCGTTCAAGATCGACCGGAACCTGCTCGGCGAAGCACACAACACGGCCTGGATTCGGGCCACGCCAGAGCAGGGCATGTGGTTCCAGATGCGAGCATTCGATCGCGACATGGCGAACGGGTACATCGCCGGCGCACTGGGCGAGGCGGCCGAAGCGGAGGGCGAAGCGGCGCTGATCGCGTGCGGGCGCGAGGCTTTGAAGTCGGCATTTGGCAGCGACATGCTCAAGGCGATCCAGGTTGAGGCCTGCACGACGTGGCAGAGCGAGCCATGGATCCGGGGCGCATACGGGGCGGCTCAGCCAGGGAAGGCGCACCTGCGCAAGGATTTGGCGACACCGATCGAGGACCGACTCTTCTTTGCTGGTGAGTCGACTTCGCTCGATTTCTTCTCGACCTGTCACGGTGCCCACATGACCGGCATCGCGGCGGTTGAGGCTGCCTCTGAGGTGATCCGGCGCTGATCGGCGTGGAGATCGTTCTCGCGACCACGAACCGAGCCAAAGTCCAGGCGTTGGCCGAGCGGGTCGGTGGCGGAGTATCGGTCACAGGCCTGACGAATGCAATCTCAAGAGGACATGTCCCACCGGACCTTGAGAACGGCGCGGATGCCCAGGCGATCTCGCGAGACAAGGCGCGATGGTACTCGCGACATCTCCCTCAGCAGTTCATTTCCGCCACCGACGGCAATCTGCTCATCCCGACTCTCGGACGAGAATGGATACCGGCCGCGACCGCACGGTTTGCGGGCTCAGCGTCGGATGGTGCTGGACGTGCTGAGGCGCTCCTGGAGCGTGCCGAGGACTTGACCGGTCCCGAGCGCCAATTAGGTTGGACCGAAGCGCTGGCGATCGCGAGGGATGGGGAGGTGCTGGCAGATTGGGTTGCGCACAGTCCGCCCGGGGAGCTGGCGACTGACTTGCCGGACGATTTCGACCCCAGCGCCGGATTCTGGGTGCCGTACGTTTGGCGCTGCCCGGAATACGGCGGCCGTCGCCTTTCCGAGTTGACGGAGCACGAGCGACTCGCCCGCCGCGACCACTGGGCGATCCTCGGCGAAGAGCTCAGCGAATGGGCACCCCGTCAACTCCGCAATCTCACGTAGCGCAGGAACGCCGTTCGCACCACTCGGCGACGGGGAGAGCGTACTCGGCGATCCCCTTGTAGGCGAGGACCTCACGGGAGGCTGAGCGCAGGATCCGGGCCAGGCGCGCTGTCAGATCCGGACGATCCTCAGCCAGGGACACCAGCGGCGTCGAGTAGACCCGGACCGTGAACAGGGCCCGGCCCAGGTCCGGCATCGGATAGGTGGTCTGCCGCTCGATTCGGACAGAGACGTTGCTCGCGAGCAAATCCAGGTCGGTCAGCCACGCGGGATCCCACGGTTTCGGCCGGTCAGGATGATTGTCGAGCGACGGCAGCGTGGTCAGCGAAAGGCCGAAGCGAATGAACGGCCCCCTAGTCACGATCGCCTTCATCACGTTGTCGGCTGCTGAGACCAAACGGGCACTCTCCGCGACCGGCTCGTGGATCGTCCCGAACGACTGCTGGTACTTCTCGCGCGGGTTCCAGGTGCTCGGCAACAGGACGTGCAGCGATTCCGCCCGGTGCCGTCCGTCGGGTAGCAGCCGCATGATCACGATGTCCTCCTGGCAGGCAAGCGCCAGGGCATCGCCGAACCGGTCGAGACCCGCCTGCGCGTCGATCCACCCCGCAACTCTCCGGCCGATCTCGGGCGCACCGGAATGCGTTGATACTCCGATCCACTGCCGATCGCGGGTGTCCAGCGACAGTCCGAGCAGCCTCAACTCGATAATGTCGCCGTCCACCCGGACGTAATCCGGATACTCGCCCTCGTAGATTCGAAAAAGTCGCGAATAGACCTCAGCCAGCACTTCCGACTGATCGGTGTCCAGACAGCGGTAGGCATCCGGCGAGCGTTCGAGTGCCGCCAACTTCTCGGTCAGAAACTGTTCGATCCGATTGTCAAGCTCGAAGTGGCGCGACTCTCGGCGTCCGTTGTAGGTGCCGGGCAAAGGAAAAAGGTCCGCGCGAACAATGAAGTCGTCGCGGACCAGAAACGGCTGATATGGAGCCGGAAGCGGTGTCTTCACCCCCACCTGGCGTCAAACCATCGTGTTCGTCAGCTTGCCAAGTTTCTCGACTTCCACCTCGACGACATCGCCCTTCTTCAGCCAGGGCTGATTCGGCATCCCCATGGCGACGCCTTCCGGCGTGCCGGTCGTGATCAGGTCGCCCGCTTCGAGCGTGAAGTACGTGCTGCAGTAGCTGACGAGCTGGGCCACGGAGAAGACCATGTCGGACGTATTCGAGTTCTGCCGGGTCTCTCCGTTGACCGTGCAGGTCAGGCGCAGCGTCTGCGGATCACCGACCTCATCGGCCGTCACCAGGTACGGCCCGATCGGGAAGAATTTGTCGGATGTCTTGCCGAGCAGCCACTGGCTGGTTCGCATTTGCAGGTCGCGCACGCTCAGGTCATTGGCGGTGCAGTATCCGGCGACGTACGAAAGGGCGTCAGCCTCAGAAACATTGCGGGCCGTCTTGCCGATCGCCACGCAGAGCTCGACCTCGTAATCGAATTGCGATGCAACTTTGTCGATCAACGGGACGTCCTCCCGGTGACCAGCGAGCGAGTTGTTGAACTTGGAGAAGAGGACCGGGCTGGTCGGAATCGGCATGTTCGACTCGGCCGCGTGCTTGGCGTAGTTCAGGCCGACGCAGATGATTTTGCCCGGGTTCGAGACGCACGGTCCAAGCGTCAACGACGACTCATCATGCAGCCAGGTTTCTCCGCCCTGGACCTTGTCGACCAGTGACTTGAGCTTGTCGAGGCCGTCTGACAAACCGGCAACTGTCGTCGGGGCATCGATGCCGAGGGCCAGTCCGGCCGCCGCGACATCGATCACGCCCTTGTCGGTGGCGATACCGGACTTCAGCTCGCCGTCAGCCTTAAACGTCAACAACTTCATGAGATGCGCGCGTCCTCTCCATGAATATCGAGCTCAACATCGACTGGTAGCGTACCAAACCGCCCCCGGCTATTTGCGATACTCGTCCCGGAATGCGATCAGGCGGCGGCATCCCTCGGCCACATCCTCGTCAGACGAGGCCAGCGAAATCCGCACGAAGCCATCGGCCAGCACCTTGCCGAAGGTATCGCCCGGCGCGGTCGCCACCCGCTTCTCCTTGAGCAGCGCCATCGCCAGATCGCGGCCGTTCATCCCCGTCTCGCGCAGGTCGACCAATGCGTAGAAGGCGCCCTTCGGCCGAACCGGGAGAAGTCCCGCCGGTTCGAGGATCTCGGCCGCCAGATCGCGCCGCTTGCGATAGGCGTTGCACATCACCTCGACCGGCTGCTGGGTGCCGTTCAGCGCGGCGAGTCCGGCTTGCTGGGAGACGGACGAGGGGCAGGAGATCAGCGGCTCGAGCATCTTGTTGATCGCCTGCAGGAGCGAGACATCGGCAATTGCCCAACCGAGCCGCCAGCCGGTCATCGCGTAGGTCTTGGAGAAGCCGGAGACCGTGATCACGCGGCCGGAATCGTCGAACGTCGCGGCCGGGACATGGTGACCATCGAAGACCAGCTCCTCGTAGATCTCGTCCGAGAGCACGAAGAGATCATGCCTGGCTGCCAGCTCCACGACCGCCTTGACCGTTTCTTCCGGCCAGACCGCGCCGGTCGGGTTGCCGGGGTTGCAGGTGATGATCATCTTCGTCTTCGGCGTGATCAGCTGCTCGAGTGCAGCCGGATCGGGCAAATACCCATTCTCGACCGACATTGGGTACAGAACGGAAACGCCGCCGACCAGATTCAGGATCTGGCGGTAGTTCGGCCAGCCCGGATCAGGGACCAACACTTCATCGCCACGGTCGATCAGGGCGAAGATGGTCGAGTTGATCGCGTTCACGCCACCGTGGCTGGCCATCACCATGTTCGGCGTGACCTCCTTGCCCCACTTGGCGGAATAGCGATCGGCGATCGCCTGGCGGAGGGGCAGGATGCCGCCGCTCTGGGTATAGCGGGTCGCGCCGGCGGCGGTCGCTTCGAATGCCTGTTCGATGATGTGGGCCGGTGTCGTGAAGCTGGGCTCGCCGACTTCGAGGTGGATGATCTCGCCGCCCATCTCACGCGCGGCATCCATCAGATCGCGAATGCCGGACCGCTCGATCGAGTTTGCCAGGTGAGAAATCGAACGCACGTGTGCCTCCAGGGATGATCTGCGGTTACCGAAGGGATTGTATGTGAGGCGGCGTGT
>DASQCG010000493.1:0-3633 GCA_035634825.1 Thermomicrobiales bacterium
GGTCGGCCGGCCAGTCCTGTGTCCGGCAGGCGAACGCGACCACGACATCGTCCCGACCGGCCTGTCGCGCTCCCTCCCGGACCAACCGGACCGACTCGAGCGCCATCTCCTTCCAGGAATCCTTCGGCAGATTGATCCGCCCGTCCTTCAACGCGGCCCAGACCCGGTTCAGCGCGAAGGTGTGCGTCTCGAGAACATCCGCGCCCGCTTCCGCATAGCGCCGGTGGACCTCTACCAGCTTCTCAGGCGCCTCGTGGATGGCAAGCGAGCCCCAAGTGAAATTGGCCGGCCGCTCCTCCGGGTTTTCCGGATAGCCGACGTCCTGCAACTCGGATCCGATCCCGCCGTCGAGGATCACGACGTCGCCCGCCTTGAGCCGTTCATCGATTGCCCGGTAGGCCGAGCTCATCGCACTGTTCGGTGCCGCCACAAACGTTCTCCTTGATCTAGGTTCTCTCGCAATGCGCGAATCATATCCAAATCTCGCTCCTACCGGAGTCGACTGGGTTATCCTCAGGCATTGGATCAGAGTGCTCACGCAGGATATGCCGAATGACCGACCTCGCCCCTGAATCCACCTTGTCGCCGATTGACGCGCCGGACGACCAGGAAGATCTCGCCCGTCGGCACCGCGAAAGCCTCTTCCCAAGCGTCGGTCTCTACTACTCGGAGTCGATTGAACTGCGCCGGGGCGAGCGTCAATACGTCTACGACGGTGCCGGCCGCCAGTACCTCGATTTCTTCGGCGGGATCGTCACGGTCTCGTCAGGTCACGCCATCCCGGAGATCAACGAGCCGATCAAGGAACAGCTCGATCGGATGATCCACTCTTCGACACTGTTCCTGATCCGTGCCCAGATCGAGCTGGCCGAGCGGATCCGCTCAATGACGCCACCGAAGCTGAACAAGGTCTTCTTCACCAACAGCGGCACCGAGGCGAACGAGGCGGCCTTCCTGATCACGACACTGAACCGCTCCAGCAACGAGCTGATCGCCCTCCGCCACTCCTATCACGGCCGCTCCTTCGCCACGATCAACGCCTCCGGCCAGCGGACATGGCGCTCCTCGACGCTGAACCCGCTCCAGGTCCATTACGTCGGCAACCCGTATTGCTACCGCTGCCCGTGGGAGAAGTCTTACCCGTCGTGCGACCTGCTCTGCGCGCGGGATGTCGAGGCCGTGGTCCAGACCGTCACCAGCGGTCATCCTGCCGCCTTCATCGCTGAACCGATTCAGGGAGTCGGCGGATTCGTTACGCCACCGCCCGACTACTTCATCCGTATCTCGCAGATCCTGCGGAAATACGGCATCCCGTTCATCGCCGACGAGGTTCAGGCCGGCTGGGGACGGACCGGCGTGGCCGACTTTGGGTTCCAGGCGTACGGTGTCGAGCCGGACGTTGTCGTTTTCGCAAAGGGGCTGGCGAACGGCATCCCGATCGGCGGCCTGATCGCGACCGACGAGCTTGCCTCGTCGATCAAATCGCTCAGCCTCTCGACCTTCGGAGGAAACCAGATCGCGACAACCGCCGCGCTCGCCAACCTCAACTACATCGCGACCAACCGGCTGCGGGAAAATGCGCTCGAGGTCGGCACGTACCTCAACGAGCGGTTGCGCGACCTGCAAACGATGCACTCCGTCATCGGCGACGTGCGGGGAATGGGTCTGATGCAGGCAATCGAATTTGTTGTCGACCCGGTCACGAAGGAACCCGCCACCGCACTGACCGCGCACCTCCATGACGAGGCCAAGCGCAGGGGTCTCCTGGTCGGCAAGGCGGGTCTGTACGGCAACATCTTCCGCATCAGCCCGCCGCTGATCATCTCGAAGTCCGACGTCGACGAGGCGATCAGGATCCTCGACGAGTCACTGATCGCCGTCGCCTGATCTCACGCCACAACCCTGCGCAACACCTCAACCGCTCGCTCGCAATCGCCGCGCGAGACGTCGAGGTGCGTGACGGCGCGGATCTTGGTCGGGTCGGGATACTGCGACATCCGCACGCCCTCGCGCTCCATCGCCGCGCAAATCTCGGCCGCACCCTTGCCACTCTTGCTGACGTCGAAGAAGACGATATTCGTCTCGACTGGTCCGAAAACGGGCTCCAGCCCGTCGATCTGCGCAATCCCCGCCTCGAGCAGCTTCGCGTTCTCGTGATCCTCCGCCAGCCGCTCGACGTTGTGCTCGAACGCGTAAATGCCGGCGGCGGCGATCACACCGGCCTGCCGCATCGCCCCACCCAGCCGGTGCTTGAGCAGCCGCGCCTCCTCGATGAACTCGGTGGTTCCGCAGAGCACCGCGCCGACCGGCGCGCCGAGCCCCTTCGAGAGATCGACCCAAACCGAATCGACGTACGCCGCCGCGTCCGCTGCCGTGTATCCCCCGCCAATGACCGCGTTCATCAGCCGCGCGCCATCCATGTGCACGATCGCGCCCGCCTCGTCCGCCACCGCGCGCACCCCAGCCAGCGCCTCCAACGGCCAGACCTTGCCACCGCCGCGATTCGTCGTGTTCTCGACCGCGATCAGGCGCGTCGGGGATGTATGCGTCCCTTCGACAGTCAGCTCGGCCCGGATCTGCTCGGGGCAAAAGACTCCCCGCTCGCCAGTCACCGGCTTGAGCATGACCTGGGCAATGAAGGCCGATCCGCCGCCCTCGGCAGTCGCGATGTGGCAGGACCTGTCGACGATGACGGAGTCGCCGCGCCGGCAATGCACCGCCAGCGCGATCACGTTGCCCATCGTCCCCGAAGGCAGGAACAACCCGGCCTCTTTGCCCGTCAACTCGGCGACGAGATCCTGTAGCACGTTGACCGTCGGGTCCTCGCGTCGCTGCTCGTCGCCCACCTCAGCGCGGGCCATTGCGGCGCGCATGCCCTCGGACGGCTTGGTTGCGGTATCGCTCGAAAGATCAATCACTCGTACTGTCCAATCTGTGTCATTGCGATAGAGCCACGGTGAATTCTATGCGGCCCGAACCCTCGCCGAGTGATAGGATCACGTCAAACGCGACCCTGCCGATTTCGACCGGAGAATCAATGCCGATGGCCACCGAGATTACCCAGCAGACGCTTGCCGTCAACCCCGCCACCGGCGCGGCATTGGTCCGTGAGTACGAAGCGCACACTCCGCGATCGAAGCAGCTTGCCGACCGCGCCCAGAAGATCATGCCCGGCGGCGAGACCCGCACGATTACCTTTCACCCGCCGTATCCGCTGACCGGCGATCACGGCTCTGGCTGCCAGTTCACCGATGTCGACGGCAACGTCTACTACGACCTGATCAACAACTACACTTCGTTGCTCCATGGCCATGCCCACCCGGTCATCAACGCGGCGGTCGAGAAACAGCTCCCCAAGGGCACGACCTTTGCGACCGCGCTCGAGGCCCAGACCGAGCTCGGCGAGATCCTTGCCGAGCGGGTCGCCTCGGTCGACATGGTCCGGTACACCAACTCCGGGACTGAAGCGACGATGAACGCGGTTCGCGCCGCCCGCGCCTTCACCGGCCGCGAGCTGATCGTGAAGATGGAAGGCGGCTATCACGGCAGCTTCGACGACTTCGAGATCAGTGTTCACCCCGATCTGACCCTCGCCGGCCCACCGGACGAACCGACACCCGTCATCGACACGCG
>DASQCG010000494.1:0-2308 GCA_035634825.1 Thermomicrobiales bacterium
GGCCCGACCACCCGTGCCGCTCGCATGCCAGGTCGCTCGATATCCCGCCGCAATGCGCTTGATCGCGCTCACCGGTTAGCGGTGAGCATTCGTCAGCTCGAGCCCCATTCGCTCGCGGACCAGCGCCATCTTCCTGCACGCGCGATCCCGAGCTCGCTGAGCGCCATCGGCAAGAATGGCGATCGTGCCGTCTGGGTCGGAGGAAAGCTCCGCCAACCGCTCCTGGATCGGTCGCAACGCGGTGACGACAACCTCGGCCACCTCGGCCTTGAGCGCGCCGTACCCCTTGCCGCTGAAGTGCTCCTCCAGCTCCGGAATGCCCGAACCCGACAGTAGTGCGTGCATGGTCAGCAAATTGGTGATGGCCGGCTTGTCGGCAGAGGCGCGGACCTCGCCGCCCGAGTCCGTAACCGCCCGCTTGATCTTCCGCGATATCTCGTCCGGGGTGTCGGTCAGGGCGATGTAGCTGCCAACCGAGGCCGAACTCTTGCTCATCTTTTTGGTCGGATCGTCGAGCGCCATAACCTTGGCGCCCTCGGCCTTGATATCCGCCGCCGGCACCACGAAGGTCTCGCCATACCGCGAGTTGAAGCGAATCGCGACATCCCGGGTCAGCTCGACGTGCTGGCGCTGATCCTCACCGACCGGCACGAGGTCGGCGTCATAGAGCAGGATGTCGGCTGCTTGCAGGACCGGATAATCGAACAGTGCCGCCGAGACGCCTTCTTCGGCCCCGCCCGCCTTGTCCTTGAATTGCGTCATCCTGCGCAACTCGCCGTATTGGGTCACGGAATTCAGCATCCAGCAGAGTTCGGTGTGCTCGCGGACATCGCCCTGGACAAAGAGGATGGATCGTTTGGGATCGATTCCCGCCGCCAGGAGCGTATTGGCCATCGTCAGCGTGTTCTCGAGCAGGGTCGTCGGGTCCGTCGGCAAGGTGATCGCATGCAGGTTAACGATGCAGAAGACGTTGTCGTAGATGTCCTGCTGCAGTACCCAGTTGCGAATCGCGCCCAGATAGTTGCCAATGTGACTGACGCCGGAGGGCTGGATACCGGATAGGACGCGCTTCCGTGCAGGCGCACTCGACATGTTGATGGAAACCTCTCAGGATGCTCGGGATTGAAACGCGCGTCCGGTGCGACGCGGCCTGATTATACCGACGGCCGATCGAAACCTAGCAGGGCTCTTCGGCGAGCCAGGTCGAGCCGTAGAGCCGCATCGCCTCGATGATGGGGAGGAGGGCGTGTCCCTTGGAAGTCAGGCAGTATTCCACGCGTGGGGGAACTTCGGCGTAACAGGTGCGCGCCACGACGTCGGATTCCTCGAGTCGCTTCAGCCGCTCCGAGAGGGTCTTGGGGCTGATCCCGACCAGTGAGCGCTGGAGTGCGCCGAACCGCCGCGAGCCATCAGCCAGGTCACGCAGGATCAAGGGGGTCCAGCGGTTGCTGAAGAGATTCGCCGTACGCGCCACCGGGCATCCGATAGATTCTGTACGCGGGTCTTCGGTCTCCGGAACAGCCTGAGTTGTCACGCTCTTGATCATGCACGGCTACCGTTTCAGTGCCAATAGTAATACTTCCCAAAGGATAGCACGGCGTGCAACCCCGACCAATTTGCATCAGGAGCGATGGCGGGAAATCTGGTTGCTACGTATAGTTCCACGTCAGGCGCAACGCACGAATTGTCCGACGAGGCCCGGAGGGAAATCTCCGGGCAGGAACCAGCAGGCACGATGGAGTGCCACGAAAGGACGTAGAAGGTGTCGTCATCTGAGATCTCACGGTATTTGTCCGCCGCCGTCAGTGGCCGCCTCAACCGGCGCCAGGTCCTGGAACGGGGCCTCGGACTGGGTATATCCAGTGCCATGATCTTGTCCCTCATGGAGACGGCGCCAGAGGCAACCGCTGCTCCGTCGACGTCACGCCCATCGTTCTTACGAGTTGACCAGGACAAAGATCCCGGCGTAGTGACCGTTTGCTTCGTGGATGGCGCGAGCGACATCGACCCGCACTCCTCCTACACGACGTACGGTGCGGTGATCTGTCTCGCCTCCTACGACATGTTGATCAACTACAAGGGTCTATCTCTGACCGACTATGAACCCATGCTCGCGGAGTCCTGGGAAATCAGCGACGACCTGAAAACGTTCACGTTCCACATCCGCGCAAATGCCACGTTCCATGACGGAACGCACTGCGACGCCCAGGCCGTCAAGGACTCATTTGTCCGCTTCCGCCGCCTGGAAATGGGTCCGTACCTGGTGATCTCCCGGTTCTGCGACGATCCCGAGAACATGATCACCGTG
>DASQCG010000495.1:0-7276 GCA_035634825.1 Thermomicrobiales bacterium
TTGAGCTGCGTCGGTGCGTAGTTCACGCGGTCTCGCAGGTCGCGGATATCGTCGATGCCGCGGTTGCTGGCTGCGTCGATCTCGATCACGTCGGTCGTCGCACCGGAATTAATCGCCACGCAGGCGGCGCATTGGTTGCAGGGGCGCTTGTCCGGATCGGGATCGAGGCAATTGACGGCCTTGGCCATGATCCGCGCGGTGGAAGTCTTGCCGGTGCCGCGTGGTCCGCAGAAAAGGTACGCCGGAGCAATGCGATTCGAGCGAATCGCATTCCTGAGTGTGCGGACAATGTGTTCCTGACCGACCAGCTCGTCGGAATCGAACGATTGCGGGCGATACTTCCGGTTGAGCGGAAGAGGAGCGGGCGCCGGCGCGGCGGCCTCGTCTTGAACTTGTTTCTTCCTGGTTGGGCTCACGAAATCGGGACCTTCATTTGGTCGGGCTAAGACGTTCGAGTATACGCCGCGGGAGCGGTCTGAGGCACACCAACGTGGGCACGCTCTTCGTCGTCGCGACACCGATCGGCAACCTGTCAGACCTGTCAGACCGGGCTCGGGAGGTGCTTCGGCGCTGTCCGACCATCGTGGCCGAGGACACTCGCCGCACGAGGCAGCTCCTGGCCAGTTTCGGCGGCTCGGCGCGATTGATCAGCCTGACCGAGCACAACGTTTCGCGTCGCATCGGTCCGATCCTCGAGACGTTGGGCGAGGGCGACGTTGCCCTGGTCTCCGATGCTGGGACGCCGGCGATCAGCGACCCCGGCTATCAACTCGTTGAGGCAGCGCACCGGTCCGGACACGCCGTTCGCCCGGTTCCGGGTCCCTCAGCGGTGATTGCCGCGCTTTCTGTCGCCGGCCTGCCCGCGACGCCGTTCACATTCCTCGGCTATGCACCGCGCTCCGCTGGCGAACTGTCGCGCTGGATCGACAAGTGGCGCCGTTCCGGGCAGACCGTCGTGTTTTTCGACGCGCCGGGCCGAATCGCTCGCACGATTTCCGCGATCGCTGAAGTCGACGGGACAATTGAGCTGGTGGTTTGTCGTGAGCTGACGAAGCTGTTCGAGCAGATCGTTCGCGGATCCGCGGCTGAGATTGTGACCTGCTTCGAGGACGGGACGATTCCTGAAAAGGGCGAGTTCGTGATTGTGGCCAGGTCGGTTGCACCGGACGACGATGTCGATGTCGATGGAATGCTGAGGAGCCGGTTAGCCGCTGGCGAGGGTCCGAACCAGGCCGCGAAGCACCTGGCGATGGAGACTGGGAAGTCGAAGTCGGACCTTTACAAACGGGCGCTTGAGCTCAGGGCCGAAGATCAGTCTGGCTGAAACGCGAGCTTCCGATGGCGCATCAAAATGCTTTGGAGCAGTCCTTCCGCGATCAGCAGCATCCAGACTGAAGAAAGACCCTGGCTGATGAAGGGCAATGTGATGCCGGTCACGGGCAGAATGCCGATGTTCATGCCGATGTTCACGAAGGTCTGAAAGAAGACCATCATGAAGACCGCGGCCGCCAGGCACTGCCCAAACGAGTCCTTGGACACCTCGATAACGCGGACGAAGCGCCAGAGCAGCACGCCAAAGAGGATCAACAATGCAACCATGCCGACAAAACCGAACATGCTGCTGACATGCGAGAAGATGAAGTCGGTCGTCTTGACTTTCAGAAAGTCCTCGGTGCTCTGTGATCCGCCCCGGATCCCGTGACCGAACACACCGCTCGAGCCGACCGCAATGCGGGACTGAATCAGGTTGAACGCCTCGCCGGTCATGTGTTTTTCGGGATTCAGGAACGAGTCGAACCGCTCGCGCTGGTAATCCTCGAAAACGCGTGACCAGGCGATGTATACCGTTGGGATCGCGGCCAGGAAGAGACCAACCAGGTAGATGATCCGGGTGCGGGCGACAATCATCATTCCGAGCCAGGTCGAGAGGTAGACCATTGTCGATCCGAGATCTGGCTCGAGAAAGACCAGACCGGCCGGCACGGCCACGATCAGCATCGAAACGACGAAGTTGCCGAATTCCTTCATCCGTTCGCCGCGCGATGAGATGAACCAGGCCAACGTCACTGCCGTCGTGATCTTGCCGAATTCGGAGGGTTGGATGGTTGCGAAGCCGAAGTCGAACCACCGGCGCGATCCAGCGATTTCGACGCCGAGCACCTTGACTGCCATCAACACCAGAAGCGACCCGAAATAGGCCGGCCAGGCCAACGCGCCAATGAAGCGGTAGTCGGTATTGGCGATGACGAGCATCAGGACGACGCCGATCGCGCCAAACATTGCCTGCTTGACGCCCGGGTTCAATAAGGTCGGTGCTTGCGCTCCGGCGGCGCTCCAGACGGCGATGACGCCGAATCCCATCAGGATCAGCGTCGTCGCGAACATATAGAAATCGAAGTAGCGCCACCGGTAGTCGAACATGAGGCTCGCTGCCTAGAGCACCGACACGTCGTTCATCGTGATGTGAAACGCGCAGCCAAGGTGCTCTGCCGCCCTCCGGCACATCAGCATGCGCGGAAGGAAGATCTCAAAGTAGTGCATCACCGGAGCGATGGTGACATCAATCGCGAGCTCGAGCGTTATCGTCTTCTCGTCAGCATTGACGCGGAGAAACGATGCGGTAGCAGCGTAATTCACCCGGTCGTGTTGATCAAATGTCGCCGGGTCAGGGTTGCGGACGCGGGAGCGGTGCACGTCGGTCTTGTCCGCCAGGATTAGCGCCGCCGAGATCGGGCTGATCGGCTCAGTCATGCCCTCATCGGTGTCGTGCGCGCCGATCGCGCCGAGGACCACGGCGATCTCGCTCCACGACATGCCGAGCCGCTGCAGGATCGGCTTCGCCAGCAAGGCTCCGCTGATGGAGTGGCCAGACCGGCTGATCACGTTGCCGATGTCGTGCAGATAGGCGGCGATCGCGGCCAGCTCCTGATCCCGCTGGCTGTAGCCGAGCAGTCGGAGCACATTCCGGGAAATGTTCGCGCAGAGGCCAACATGGCGGAAGCCGTGCTCCGTGTAACCGGCGGCGCCGAGGTTCTTGTTGGCCTGGCGAATGTAGGCCTGGACCTCCCCGTCGTCGCGAACCTGCTCGAGAGTCGGGATGGCCGCCGCGGGTTCGGGATGTGCCTGCTGGTGGGTTTCGATGATGTCGGTAGATGCCATAACTACTCGCGTTCGGTCTACCATTTGCCCGATCGGTGCAGTTTCACCGAGTATTGAACATGCAACTGCCAGGCGTTGGAGACGAGAAAGTACGTGGACGAAGGTTCCAGCGAGATCGAAGCGATCGATGTTCAGTTTATACGGCCTGAAGCTCTGGGTGAACCCGGCCAGCGGCGTTTCCGATTGCTCGTCGTCATCAACGGCCACACGGTTATAGCCTGGATGGAGAAAGAGCAGGTCGGGCGGCTCGGCGAATTGCTGCTTGACGTGCTGGAGCGATTGCCCGACGTGCCGGACGAACCGGAAGCGACGGAGGCATCAATTCTACCTGACGAGAACACCGCCGATCAGTTCCGGGCCGGGCGGATGGAGCTCAGCTACGACGAAGAGGATGACCGCCTTATCGTCGTGATCCATGACATCGAGGCCGAGGAAGAAACGCGACCGGCGCTCTCGTTCCGGCTGACGCGGGCGCAGACGCGCGCATTCAGCGAAGAGGCGGAGGCGCTCGTGACGGGCGGCCGGCCGACATGTCCGATGTGTGGACGACCGATGGGTCCAGGCCCGCATGTCTGCGAGAAGCAGAACGGCCACTTCCACGCCGATTAGCCTCCTGAGCGTTCAAAATCTGGCCCGGTAAGAGGCCTTCGTGCTATCGTTGCGCGTCGGCGCCCGCGTACCCTGGCGGGCGTTTCGCCTGTTCCACTTAGCCACAAGGTGCTTTTGCCCCGTGCCCAATCAACTCAACGGTGACCCCGGCGAGGTAGTAATCAGCGCGTCCATCGCCTACGACTATCTGATGTCGTTCGGCGGATCGCTGGCGGACCACATTCTTCCTGACAAGACACACGTGATCTCCGTGAGCTTCCTGGTGGATTCGCTGCGGCGGTATCGCGGCGGTGTCGCCGGCAATATCTGCTACAACCTGGCGCTGCTGGGCGTGCGACCGACTCTGGTCGGGGCAGTCGGCTCGGACTTTGGCCCGTACCGCGCGGAGATCGAGGCGCTCGGCATCGATGTCTCACAGCTCCTGCAGCGGGAAGATCACCTGACCGCGTCCGCCTTCATGATGGCGGACATGAAGAGCAACCAGATCGCGTCGTTCTATCCCGGCCCGGCGGAATTCGCGCAAGAAATCGATGCGAAGGCGCTCGGAGACAAGGTTCCGTATGCGCTGCTCGGTGCGACCGGTCCGGAAACGATGAGAAAGCACACCCGCGAGCTAGGTGCGGCCTCCTGCAAGTTGATCTACGACCCGGCGTTTCAGATCATCCTGCTTAGCGGCGAGGATTTGCTGGAAGGAATCGAGGCCGCCTGGTGCGTGGTCGGCAACGACTACGAGTTTGCGATGATGGAGCGCAAGACCGGCCTCTCGGTCGATGCGATCGCCGAGCGGTGCGAGCTTGTCGTGGTGACGTACGGCGAGAAGGGTTCCGAGCTGCGCCGAAACGGGCAATGCGCCCGGGTTCCTGCCGCACCGACTCGTGGTGTCAAGGACCCGACCGGCGCCGGCGATGCGTACCGGGCGGGCCTGATCAAAGGGTTGCTGCTTGAGCAGGATCTCGAGATTGTCGGTCGCATCGCCGGCCTCTCGGCGGTACACGCGGTCGAGCACGTTGGACCGCAGGAGCACAGCTACACGCCGGATGAATTCGTCGCCCGATTCGACGAAGCGTTTCCGGACAAGGCAGGAATATTCACCGCCGACATGTTCGCGCGGTAGCAGTCGTTCGTTCAGGACATCAATCAGTTACCCGGGAGGGATACGGGATGGTAAGCGCGGCACCGAAGTTCGAGATCAAGGACGCGTCACTTGCGCCGGGGGGCCACCGCCGGATCGAGTGGGCGGCACGCGAAATGCCGGTTCTCAAGCAAATTCGCGAGCGCTTTGGTGCGGAGAAGCCGTTCAAGGGCATTCGCATGCTCGTCTGCGCGCACATCACGACCGAGACTGCGAACCTGGCGTTGGCACTCCAGGCCGGCGGCGCTGATGCCGTTTTGTGCGCAAGCAATCCGCTGTCGACACAGGACGATGTTGCCGCGGCGTTGGTCGATGAGGGCCTGCCGGTTTTCGCGATCAAGGGCGAGGACAGCGAGACCTACCACCGCCACATCATGACCGCGCTCGATCACAAGCCGAATATCGTGATCGACGACGGCGCCGATGTCGTCACCGCGCTTCATTCATCCCGGACGGAGCTGCTCGAGTACGTGATCGGCGGCACCGAGGAGACGACGACCGGTATCATCCGCAACAAGGCGCTGGCCGCCGATGGCGTGCTCCGCTTCCCGATGATCGCCGTCAACGATGCGGACACAAAACACTTCTTCGATAACCGCTACGGCACCGGTCAGAGCACCGTCGACGGCATCATTCGCGCCACCAACGTGCTGATCGCCGGCAAAGTCGTCGTCGTGGCCGGGTATGGCTGGTGTGGCAAGGGCGTCGCGATGCGAATGCGGGGCCTCGGTGCACAGGTCATCGTGACCGAGATCGACAGCGTCAAGGCGCTGGAGGCGGTCATGGACGGTTTCCGGGTCATGCCAATGGACAAGGCCGCGCCGCTGGCCGACCTGATCGTGACCGTAACCGGCAACATCAACGTCGTAGACCGCGAGCATTTCGAGTCGATGAAGGACGGCGCGATGATGGCCAACTCGGGTCACTTCGACTCTGAGGTTAACCTGAAGGCGCTGGAAGAGATGTCGGGCGAGGGACGGCGCACGCTGCGGCCGTTCGTCGAGGAGTTCCGCCTCTCCGAGGCCAAGAGCCTGATCGTGCTCGGCGAGGGCCGGCTCATAAACCTGGCAGCTGCCGAAGGGCATCCGGCCAGCGTGATGGATATGAGCTTTGCCAACCAGGCGCTCTCGGCGGAGTATCTTGTCACGGAAGGCAAGAACCTGACGCCGGACGTATATCCAGTGCCGAAGGACATCGATCACGAGATTGCCCGGCTCAAACTTGTGGCAATGGGTGTGGAAATCGATACGCTTACCGAGGACCAGCAGAAATACCTGACCTCGTGGCAGCATAATTAGACCTGAGAGAAAGGATAACGATGTCAACCTTCAGCACCGCTGCCCGCTCGGTATTCACCTCTGAGTCGGTCACCGAAGGACACCCGGACAAGGTCTGCGATCAGATCTCCGACTCGGTCCTTGATGCGATCCTCGCGCAGGACCCGATGGGCCGCGTGGCGTGCGAAACGGCCGCGTCCAAGGACCTGATCGTGATGATCGGCGAGATCACCACCACTGCGTCCATCGATTTTGAGAGCATCGCCCGGAACACACTGCAGGAGATTGGTTACGTCGATCCGACCTTCGGCATCGATAGTTCGAGCTGCCACGTCAAGGTTGCGATCAGCGAGCAGAGCCCGGAAATCAGCCAGGGCGTCGGCAGTGCGGTCGAGAATCGCGATGGTAGCCAGGATCCGTTTGACCTGACCGGCGCCGGCGACCAGGGCATGATGATCGGTTACGCCTGCAACGAGACGCCGGAGCTGATGCCGATGCCGATCGCGCTGGCGCATCGCCTGACCCGTCGCCTGTCCGAGGCGCGCAAGTCCGGCGAGGTGCCGTGGCTTCTGCCCGATGGCAAGAGCCAGGTCAGCGTCGAGTACCACGAAGGCAAGCCGGTCCGGGTGGAGGCAATCGTTATCTCCACGCAGCACCTCGATTCGGTTTCCAACGCCGAGATCGAGCAGACGGTGCTGGAGCAGGTTATCAACTCCGTTGTGCCGGCCGACATGATCGACGAGGACACCAAGATCTACGTGAACCCGAGCGGTCGATTCGCGCTCGGCGAGGCCGGCGGCGACGAGGTTCTTGGCCACGTACCGGGCCATGTAGGCCGCGGAACGGTCGACCTTCGTGGGGTCCTTGCCGGAGAAGGCGCCGCCGCCATGGGGCGCCGCGCCGCCGTAGGTGTCGACGATGATCTTGCGGCCGGTGAGGCCGGCATCGCCGTCAGGACCGCCGATCACGAACTTGCCGGTCGGGTTCACGTGCCAGACCGTGCCCTCGGTGACCCAGCCCTGCGGCAGGGCCTTCAGGATGTAGGGCTCCACGATGGCGCGCACGTCCGCCGAATCGAGGTTCTCGTCGAGGTGCTGCG
>DASQCG010000496.1:0-1947 GCA_035634825.1 Thermomicrobiales bacterium
GACGATCGAGCACGCGGAGGGACGAGTCGCCGGCGTCGCGGTCGAATTGGCCACGCGAATCGCGATGGTTGCCGAGCGGGATGAGATGCTGACCTCGAGCACGCTCGTCGGGTTGGTGGCCGGCTCATGTCTCTGCTTCACGCCGGTGGATGACCGGGAAGGCGCCGGTCTGCCGGCCGGGATGCGACTGTTCGCTGTGAGCGATGGCGGCGCAACCGAGGTGGAACAGCCGAGTGCGCCGCGAACCGGGATTGTGGTGGCGGCGCTCAGCCGGCGCGAGCGCGAAGTGGCCTTCAACGTCGCGCAAGGAATGTCGAACCGGGCAGTCGGCGAATCCCTCTCGATCTCGATCTCGACCGTCGAGCGGCACGTTGCAAACATCCTGATGAAGCTGGGATACCGGAGCCGGGCGCAACTGTCGCTATGGGCCGCCGAGCAGCGTCTTGCGGTGGGTGATTAGTGGTTAGTAGATGGTAGATGGTGGTTGGATCGAACGTCCAACCACCATCCACCATCCACTCAATTCGGGTCGACGAGCCCGATGCGGGTGGCGTGGAGGGCGGCCTGAGTGCGGGATTGGACGCCGAGTTTGGCCAGGATGCTGCTGATGTGGCTCTTGACGGTCCGATTCCCGATCGACATCTCCTGCGCGATCTCCTTGTTCGCGAGACCCTTCGCCAGCAGCCGGAGGACTTCGGTCTCGCGCTCGGTCAGCGTCTCGGGATTCTTCGGGGCGGCGACCTCCCGCATAAGCCGTGCGGCGGCCTGCGGGGCGAGTTGCACCTGTCCGTCGGCGGCGGCGTGGATCGCCCGGCAGAGTTCTGCCGCTTCGGTGTCCTTGAGCAGGTAACCCGTGGCGCCCGCCCGGATGGCCCGAATGATTGCGTCATCCTCGAGCACGCTGGTCACGGCCAGGATCTCGGTATCGATGCCCTCGGTCCGGATCGCCTCGATCGCGGCAATACCATCCATGACCGGCATCATCAGGTCCATCAGGATCACGTCGGGCTGCACAGCGCGCGCCAGCTTGACGGCCTCAGCCCCGTTCGGCGCTTCGCCCACGACTTCAAGGTCGGGATCGGTGGCAAGAAACATCTTGAGTCCCTGCCGGACAACCTTGTGGTCGTCAGCGATCAGGACGCGGATCGGCATTCTCCCCTCCGTGGTGAGATTGATTGGATGATGGCATCGGCACGGTGACCTGAACTCATGTGCCAGATCCAGGTGCGCTCGCGATCTCGACACGTCCGCCAAAGCAACTGATCCGCTCCTGCATTGAAACGAGCCCGAGATGTCCGGGAAATGACGCGCTGCTGTCGAACCCGGATCCATCGTCGATCACGTCCATCGTCAGCGCATCACCGTCGATCGCCAACCGAAGCGTGACTTTCGATGCTTCGGCGTGTTTGGCAGTGTTGTGCATCGCCTCCTGTGCAATCCGGTAAAGCGCTTCCTTCATCTCGATCCGGATCTCCGGCTCGGCCGGCAGGTCGAGCCCAACCTTGATGTCGTGGCGGACACCAGTGGCCATCGCCTGCTTCTCGAGCGCGGCGATCAAACCCTCCTGTTCGAGCGACTCCGGCCGTAGCTCGAAGATCAGCGCGCGCATCTCGGCCATTCCACCGCGCGCGAGCTGGAGCACGTAGTCAATCGGCGCGGCGGCCTTGGCCGGGTCCCGTTCGAGCATGGTTTTGGCCGTCTCAGCGCCCAGCCCGATCCCGAACAGGGCCTGCGATACCGAGTCATAGAGCTCGCGGGCGAGTCGTTGCCGCTCTTCCAGGGCCGCCAAACCCCGCGCCTGCTCGAATAGCCGCGCGTTCTCGATCGCAACGGCGGCCTGCCGGGCGATAGCGGCCGCCATCTCGGTATGGCTTGGACCGTAGGCGCCGATTTCCTGGCTGGTGATACTCATGATGCCTATCAGCTGATCTTTGACGACCAGCGGCG
>DASQCG010000497.1:0-2036 GCA_035634825.1 Thermomicrobiales bacterium
TTCAAGGGCCGGAGCCTCGTCCGCACGTCGATGCTGGTACCGTGGGCCATTCCGACCGTCGTCTCAGCTCAGATGTGGAAGTGGATGTACATCGACGTCTACGGCGTGATCCCAGACTTCTTTGGCAACAAACTGGGCATCATGTCGCCGGGCACCGCATTGCTGGCTAATACGAAGACATCACTTTGGGCGATCGTCGCTGTGGATGTCTGGAAGACGACGCCGTTCATGGCGCTGCTCTTGTTAGCTGGATTGCAGGTCATTCCTTCCGACATCTATGAATCAGCCAACATCGACGGCGCATCCAAGTTTCGCCAGTTTTTCGATCTCACTTTGCCGCTCCTGAAACCGGCGGTCCTGGTTGCGTTGGTCTTCCGGACCATGGATGCATTCCGTGTGTACGACGTCGTGGCCGTGATGAAGGGGCAATCTCCCGACACGATGACGGTCGCCGTATATACACAAAACACGCTCGTCGGCAGTCAACGCCTCGGGAGAGGCTCAGCCGCGTCCGTTGTCATTTTCGTGATCATCGGTGTCTTCGCCTTCATCTACACGCGCATGATCAAGGTGGAAGAGGGATAAACCATGGCTGAGTTGACGCAGGCCATTCCGACACGGACGCAAGCCACTGCCTATACCTCCGCACGCCGGAGACCGCTGACCTATTACGCGGGACGGGTTGGATTTTGGTTGCTCATCGTAGCAATCCTCCTCTACACCCTATTCCCGTTCTATTGGGCAGTTGCGACGTCGCTGAAGACCTCGGCCGAGCTGAATCAGGCGCCTCCGCTCTACTGGCCCAAGTCGTTCGACCTTTCCCACTACGATGCGGTGCTGCATAACGGCACGTTCACCGCCGCGCTCAAAAACTCCGCCATCGTAGCCGTCGCGAGCGTGCTGGTCGCGCTGGTCATCGGTTCGCTTGCCGCGTACGCAATCGGCCGCTTCAACTTCCGGGGCAAGCAACCGGCGATGTACCTGATCCTTTCAATGACGATGTTCCCGGCGATCGCAATTCTCGGCTCGCTGTACGACATGATCCGCTTGGCGGGCCAGTTCAACACCAAGCAGGCCCTGATCTTCTCCTACACGACCTTCACGCTACCCTTCATGGTCTGGGTGCTCGCGAATTTCTTCCGGGCAATGCCGGCTGAGCTCGAGCAGGCGGCGATGGTCGATGGCGCCAGTCCGATGCGCGCCTTCTATCAGATCCTGCTCCCGCTCGCGATGCCGGGCATGGCGACGACCGGCCTCCTGGCCTTCATCGCCGCCTGGAATGAGTACCTCTTCGCCAGCACCTTCACGATCACGCCGCAGCAACGTACCGTGCCGGTCGCAATCGCGAACTTCTCGGGCAATACCTCGTTCGAGATCCCGTGGGGCAACATCATGGCCGCCTCGGTGCTCGTCACCGTGCCATTGATCGTGCTGGTGATGCTGCTCCAGCGCAAGATCATCGCCGGTCTGACCGCAGGCGCCGTCAAGGGCTAACCCGGGTACAACCGAACGGCAAGCGCCCGGCTCCGCCTGGAGCCGGGCGCTTCTTTATGCGACAGCATTCGTGTCGCGCCACAAGTCAGATATGATCAGGACTTGCATGTACGGACATCTGCTGTATAGTACACATGTTCGATATCTCGGAGGATTGCCATGACTGCTTCGGGACGCGAATCCGTTTTCACGATGGACACCTCGTCGATCAAGTACGGCCCGGGATCGACCCGGGAGGTCGGCGACGACGCGCGGGACCGCGGCCTGAAGCGCGTCATGCTCTTCTCCGACGCGAATTTGGCCGGCACCGACGGCTACGCAACCGCGCGCGACAGCCTCAAGGCCGCCGGTCTCGACGTCATCGAATACTGCGAGGTCCGCGTCGAACCAACGGACGCCTCCTTCGCCCAGGCGATCGACGCCGCGAACGATGCGAAGCCGGACGGCTTCGTGGCATTTGGCGGCGGCTCGGTCATCGACACGGCCAAGGCCGCCAATCTCTACTACAGCTACCCGGCCGACCTCCTGACCTACGTCAATGC
>DASQCG010000498.1:0-2390 GCA_035634825.1 Thermomicrobiales bacterium
GAGAGCGACCTGGTCAAGGGCGAAGGCTACGGGCTGCTCGCTGCCCTCATCGTCCTGATCGTCGTCTTCGGCGCTCTCGTCGTCGCAGGCGTGCCGATCGCGCTGGCCATTGTCTCGATCATCGTCGCGGTCGGCATGACGGCCGTGGTCGGTCGGTTTATGGACCTCTCCTTCTTCGTCCTGAACATGATCACGATGATCGGCCTCGCGGTCGGGATCGACTACGCACTCTTCATCGTCTCCCGGTATCGCGAGGAGCGACGCCGGGGCCGGCCGAAGCAGCTGGCAATCGAGATTGCCGGCGGCACCGCGACCAAGGCTGTCGTCTTCTCTGGCGGCACCGTCGTCCTGGCGCTGATGGGCATGTTCCTGCTTCCGCTCGTGGTCTTCCGCAGCCTCGGCGCGGGGGCCATCCTGGTCGTGATCGCCGCCGTGTTCGCCACGGTGACGCTGGTGCCGGCCATGCTGAGCCTCCTTGGCGACAAGATCGAGTGGCCGCGCAAACGCCGCTATGACGATGTTGCGACGATGGCGGCTCAGCAGGCCTACGACCACGAGACGATCCACGCCGGGTTCTGGGGTCGCATCACCCGGATCGTAATGGGCCGGCCGATCGTCAGCGTCGTCCTGGCAGGGGGTCTGCTGATCGCGTTGGCGCTGCCCTACTTCGATCTGAATCGTGGCCAGGCGGGGGTAGAATCCCTGCCGCCGAGCGACGTGCGCACCGCCTACGCGCTGCTCAGCCGCGACTTCCCGGAGGGCCGGCTGGCGCCGGTCGAAGTGGTCGTCGACGGCCCGCAATCCGCTGCCGTGCAGGACGGGATCGACCGGCTGCTCGCGGCGACGGGGACGGACCCGGTGTTCGGTCCCGCCGAGCCGACGCAATGGAACGCGTCGGGTGACCTCGCCCTGGTGCGGATCCCGCTCACGGTCGATGGCAACTCCCGGACTGCGCTCGCCGCGGTCGATAAGCTGCGAGGCGAGTTGATCCCGGCGGCCTTCGCGAATGTCCCAGCCGATGCCCTGGTCACGGGCGGGCCGGCCTTCAATGCCGACTTCGAGGGAGTCGTCAGCGATTACACCCCGCTGGTCTTCGCCTTCGTGCTGGGGTTGAGCTTCCTCCTGCTGATGCTTGCCTTCCGCTCGATCGTGGTGCCAATCAAGGCGATCATCATGAACCTGCTCTCGGTCGGCGCGGCGTATGGGCTGCTAGTGCTCGTCTTCCAGAAAGGCCACGGCGTCGATCTGTTCGGTTTCCAGCGGACGCCGACGATCGAGTCCTGGGTGCCGATCTTCCTCTTCTGCGTGCTGTTCGGCCTGAGCATGGACTATCACGTCTTCCTGCTCAGCCGGATCCGCGAGCACTACGACCAGACCCACCGCAACCGCGAGTCGGTGGCGGTCGGGCTACAGGCGACCGGCAAGATCATCACCGGCGCCGCGCTCATCATGGTCGCGGTCTTCGTGGGATTCGCGACCGGTCAACTGGTCATGTTCCAGCAGATGGGCTTCGGCCTGGCGGTGGCCGTGCTCCTCGATGCCACCATCGTCCGCACGGTCCTGGTGCCGGCGACGATGGCCCTGCTGGGCGACCGTAACTGGTACCTGCCACGCTGGCTGCACTGGCTCCCAGACCTGCGAGTCGAGGGGGTGCCATCCATCGCCGGCACGGTGCCGGAAGTGGGCGTAGCGGATTAATCTCATCCCTCTATCTGAAGCCCTACCTCCCACGATCGTGGGAGGTGGGGCTTTCATGTCGTAATGGCGGTGGGGTGCGTACCCAACCCTCTGAACGGGCACCTTCACCTGAACGTAGCGCGGTGCGGTAGCCCCGCGTGGCGGCGATCCCACGCACCTTCAAAGGTATCGGGGATGGAATCGGCGCGGTGCGTTCGACGGGTGCAATCAGGACGCGGGCGCGGGGCTGCCGCACCGCGCTACGTCGGGTTGGTGATGCCTGTGAACGTCGTGATCGAGGTGGTACGGAGCCGCGGGCCGTAGAATGCCTGGCATGAGTGAGACGCAGCGGTTCGAGGCGGTAATCATCGGCGGTGGGCTGGTTGGCTGGGCGGCGGCCTATGCGCTGGCGAAGCGGTCGATCCCGGCGCTGGTGATCGATGCCGGGGATGCCGGTGCGGCGACGATGGCCGGCGCCGGCATGATCACGCCAGGCACGAGCCCGCGCCTGGTCCCGGCAGCGCTCCCACTCGCCTTTGGCGCGACCACCCACTATCCGCAACTGATCGCCGAGCTGGCCGAGGCGGATGCCGGTGATACCGGCTATGCGACGGTTGGCGCGATCTATGTCGCGCGGGACGAGTCCGAGGCGCCGTCGCTCGATGCGGTCCAGCGGCTCTTGATCGAGCGGCGCGACTCCGGGATGTCCCTGA
>DASQCG010000499.1:0-4106 GCA_035634825.1 Thermomicrobiales bacterium
ACGTCGAGTTCGGCACCATCCATCCAGTCGCTCAGTCTCGAGAGTCGAATAGCGCGTAAGTCCGCCCAAGCGACGGAGGTTTCGACCACACGATGCTCGAAGCGAGATTTTGGGGGACGCTCAGCGCCTCATCGCTGCTCATCGGCGCCTGGATCGCGGTCCGCTGGCATGTGCCCACCCGGGTCGTCGGTCTGGTGATGGGGTTCGGCGCCGGCGCGATGATAAGCGCGGTCTCCTTCGAGCTGATCGAGCACGCTGTCGACGTGGCCGGCGGCACAGGACTCATCGGCCTTGGCCTGGGCGCCGGCGCTCTGACGTTCTTTGGCGGGGACTGGTACATCGATCGCCGGGGTGGTGAGCATCGGAAGAGCATTACGTCGGAACAGGTCGAAGGCTCTCCAACCTCGATCGTGTTGGGCACAATCCTCGATGGCATTCCCGAATCAGTGGTCATTGGTGGGAGCCTCGTGGCCGGTGGCGGAGTCAGCGCGGCAATGGTCATCGCGACGTTCCTCTCGAATTTGCCGGAGTCTCTTGGGGCATCGGTCGGATTGGTCGCTGCAGGAATGTCCCGCAATCGCCTGATCGCCATGTGGACCGGGATTGTCCTCGTCAGCGGCCTGGCATCGGCGATCGGCTTTCAGCTGCTCGACAGCGCATCGCCGAATGTCAGCGCCTTTTTCCAGGCATTCGCCGCAGGGGCGATGTTGACCATGCTGGCCGATTCCATGATGCCGGAGGCATTCAAGGAGGGCGGCAAATTAGTCGGCCTCTTCACGGTGCTTGGGTTCGCGCTGGCCGAGTGGCTGTCGACATTCGAATAGCACTTGCGTCCTTTCTGCGCCCTTGGGTCCGATGCGAGCCGCCGCGACCGCTGCGGTAATTCGAGGTGTTCCGAATCGCTGATCGGTGACGCCAAAACTCGCTGTCCTGAACGCGCCGTCCCCTGTCCGGATGCGCTTGATCGGAGAACGGGGCATGACGAAGCTCGCCAGAGTGACGACGACCGTCTGGATTCTCATCTTGCTGCTTGCGGCAACCCGTGGGTCAGCAGCAGCCCAGGCGGCGTCTCCCGAAGAACAGCTTGCGCAGAAGTACGCGCCGATCGCCATGCTGCGCCAGCAGACGGCCTCCTGCGACAAGAAGGGAGAAGGCTATTTCCCCGCGCCGGTCGATCTGGTTCTGGGCAACCCTGAGGTTGCTCTCAAGCAGATCGGCTCCACCGACAACGCGGCCGACGACTCCGTCATAAAGATGGGTCCGACGGCGCAGGACCTTGCCGGGAAGGACGATACCTACTACCTGGATTTCCCGGGCAACCCGCGCAAGGCGAAGTGCGACTTCGAGAATAATTTCAAGCGATTCGTCGGACTGCAGGGCACAAAGCCGACCACCTACGCCCACATCGTGGTCGACCAAAGCAAGGGCGAGCTCGCGCTGCAATACTGGTTCTGGTACTACTTCAACGACTGGAACAACACCCACGAGTCCGATTGGGAGATGATCCAGCTCATCTTCAACGCGACGAGCGCCCAGGCAGCCCTCGGCCAGGAGCCGGTCAAGGCCGGGTACGCCCAGCACGGTGGCGGCGAGCTCGGCGACTGGGGTACGAGCAAGATCACAGTCGAGGATGGCCATCCGCTGGTCTTCCCTGGGGCAGGCTCCCACGCAACGTATTTCGGAGCAGAGACCTACGTCGGCTGGGGTGAGAACGGAACCGGTTTCGGCTGCGATCGCACCTACGCTCCGAATGTGCGGACGCCGCTCAATCCCGTGCTCGTGCCCGATACGATCGACCCCAACGGTCCATTTGCCTTCTTCCTGTTCGGCGGCCGCTGGGGCGAGCGGGAATCTTGGGAGTTCAACGGTCCCTTTGGGCCGAACCTCGGCACCAAGTGGAACGATCCCTTCAACGCGATGGCGGACTGGCGAACGTCGAGCCTGAAAGTGCCGACATCGAAGACAATCGGCCCGAACGCGACGGATTTCTTTTGCGGGGCGTCCGCGCTCGGCTCGAAGATACTCATCCAGTTCGGAGTGCATCCGTGGCTCCTCCTGGCCATCATCGTCGGGATTCTGGGAGGAATCGGACTCCTCTTCATCGTGAAGCGGCACGATCTTGGGGCCGCGTTCGGCATCTACCGGGGACATTTCGGCACCTTCCTCGGCATCGGGCTGCTCACCATCCCGATCGGCATCCTGTTCAATGGTTTTGCCATTCTCGCCCGTGAATATCCGCCGGCCGAATGGGTGGTCAAGTGGTTCAACGACACCGCCGGCGCCCGCCTGGCCGCGGCGGCGATCGTCGGTGGTTTCCAACAAGTCGCCATGGTCCTGGTGATCTCGCCACCGGTGATCGAAGCGGTGCGCTCGATCCGCGCAGGCGAGGAACCCGGCGTCCAGAAGAGTTTCCGTCAAAGCTACGGCCACATCTGGGCAATCGCCGTGGCCCTCCTGATCATGGGCCTGATCCTCGGCGCCCTGGTGCTGCTTGTCATCGGTATTCCGATCGCGATCTGGCTCGCGGTGCGGTGGCAGTTCTTTGGACAGGCCATCGTCCTCGACGATGCCCCGTCCGCTCGAGCGGCCCTGCGGCAAAGCCGCGAGTCCGTGAGGGGACGCTGGTGGCCCGCGCTCGGTGATTCCCTGGTCTTCCAAATTATCGCGCTGCTCCCGGGACCGTTCATTGGAGCGCTGCTGATGCTGCTTGGCAAGACCTCGGTCCAGTTCGCCAATGCGTTCAGCAGCGTCGTCTTCGCCATCACGATTCCCTTTTCGATCATCGGTCTGACGCTCGCCTATCTGCACTACCGGGACCGGCCGGTGGCCCATGCGGCTGCGCGCGACGAGGTTAGACCGGTCGACCAAACTACACCAAAACTGGTGCCGGAGGGCTGATGAAGCGGCCCGGAGCGAGCGAGACAGTGTGCGTGGAACACCGCGTGCGAGCCGCTACTCGCACCTGAAAGGGAGACAGTTCCATGGATGATGTGATTGTCGGTTTGCTGGCAATTGGACTCGGACTGGCAGTCTGTTTCCTCGGACTGCGCATCTGGTACTTCATGCTGCCCATCTGGGGATTCGTCTCCGGATTCTTCGTCGGTGCGGCGACCGTGACCGCGATCTTCGGCGACGGCTTTCTGAGCACCGTCACCGGCTGGATCGTAGGCATCGTCGTTGGTCTCGGCTTTGCCCTGCTGTCCTACCTCTTCTGGTACGCCGGCGTCATGCTTGCGGCCGCCTCGGTTGGCGGGTTGCTGGCATCCGGCTTCCTGGACGCGGTCGGGATCGACGGGAAATGGGTCGTCTTCCTCATCTCACTGGCAGCGGCGCTGGCCCTGGCGTTCCTTGCGCTGGTCATCGCCTTGCCGGTCTACATCGTGATCATCAGCACCGGCATTGTCGGCGCAACGTCGGTGGTAACTGGGGCGATGCTCGTGCTGAACCGGATCGAGCTGTCCGACCTCCAGTACGGCTCGGCGTGGGCGATGATCGAGGAATCGTGGTTCTGGGTCGTGGTCTGGTTCCTGGTGGCAGCAGTCGGGATCGGGTCGCAAATGGCAGCAATTGCCCGGGCCAGTGTCGAATTCCCGGACGATCGCTGGACCCGCGCCAACCCATCGGAGCCGACGCAGCCACCCGCGCCGCCCTATACGCCGGCTCACGCGTAGCGCGAGGGCGGCGCCAGGAATCCTCCAATTCACATGTCGTTCAATGGTGCGGGCGAAAACGCGTCGCCCGCGCCGTTTCTCTTGCCACAAATGCGGGGATTTCGGCGCGAGTACAGGCATGAACGATGGAACCCACCGGCTGGAAAACGCTCAACCTACATCCCTTTTGCTCCCCCACGCGCCATGTATTTGCCATGCGTTCGTCGCAAAGTAGACGTCGCAATGCTGCTGGGCTTGCGGCAGCGTCGACCCTTCGAGAAGTCGGGAGAGAACGTCATGAGCACCCTTCTTGCCATCGCCTACAAGGACAAGGCGACCGCCGAGGCGGCGCGCGCCAAGTTGGCCGAGCTCCAGAGTCAGCAGCTCATCAGCATCCAGGACGCCGTAGTCGCCACCCATGAAGGCGACAAGATCAAGCTCGATCAGGCAGTCGGC
>DASQCG010000500.1:0-13617 GCA_035634825.1 Thermomicrobiales bacterium
TCGACGCTATGAACATCGTCAATCGACCGGCTACCGAGACGGAGCCGAGTCCGGGAGTTGCCTGAGTCATGTCCAGCAAGATCGGCGTCGTCGGCAGCGGAACCATGGGCAGCGGCATCGCCCAGGTAGCCGCCCAGGCTGGATGTCAGATCGTCCTGATCGACACGACACTCGAGCGATCACAAGGCGGCTTGAACAAGATCGAATCGTCGCTGAAGCGCTTGGCCGAGAAGGGCAAAGTGTCCGAGGACGACGCGACCGCGATCGTCGGCCGGATTACGGCATCCGCTGACTATGCCGATCTGGCGGACGCGCCTCTCGTCATCGAAGCGGTTTTCGAGGACCAGGACACCAAGCGTGGCGTCATCGAGGCGGTGAGCGTGCTTGCTGATCCGGCATCGGTTTTCGCCACGAACACTTCGTCAATCTCGATCACGAAGCTGGCGTCATATCACCCCCATCCCGACAAGGTCGTGGGGATGCACTTCTTCAACCCTGTCCCATTGATGCCGCTGGTGGAGTTGATCCGAGCCGAGCAATCCAGCCCTGAGACCGTCGAGTACGTCCGCGGGATGGCCGAATCGTTCGGCAAGACGGTTGTCGAGGTTGCGGATGTGCCGGGATTCGTCGCCAATCGCGTCCTGATGCCGATGATCAACGAGGCGATTCTCTGCCTCGAGGGCGGCGTGGCATCGGCCGACGCGATCGATCTAACGCTCAAGCTCGGCGCGAATCATCCGATGGGGCCGCTGGCGCTCGCCGACCTGATCGGCCTGGACGTCGTGCTGAACATCATCGAGGTACTGCATCGCGATCTCGGCGAGGATAAATACCGGCCGGCAATCCTCCTCAAGCGTATGGTCGCGGCCGGTAAGCTGGGCCGAAAGTCGGGCGAGGGATTTTATGTCTACGGCTGACACCCACCCAATTCGTGTCCTGATTGCCAAGCCCGGCCTCGACGGCCACGATCGCGGGGCCAAAGTGCTCGTCCGCGCGCTCCGGGATGCCGGCATGGAGGTCATCTACACCGGCTTGTTCCAGACTCCTGACATGATCGCTGTCGCGGCACTGCAGGAGGACGTCCAGGTTGTCGGCCTGAGCATTCTGTCGGGAGCGCATCTTTCCTTGTTCCCGAAGATCGTCACGGAGTTGAAGGCGCGAGGTCTTGACCACGTCCTGCTGGTCGCCGGCGGCACGATTCCTCCGCGGGACGTGCAGCGAATCAAGGAGATGGGCGTCAACGAGGTCTTCGGACCCGGTTCGTCGCTGACCTCGATCGTCGAGTACATCCGGAATAACGCGCCGCAGCCGGTCGCCGAGACGCTCTAGCGATGGGACTGTTCGATCGCGCCCGGTCGGGTGATCAGGCCGCGCTGGCCCGCCTTGCCACATTGATCGAGAACGACCGGCCCGACGCAATTGCCGCGCTGGATGCCCTTGGGCAGCCCGAACTGCCGGTCCATGTGGTCGGGATCACCGGTCCACCCGGCGCCGGCAAGAGCTCGCTGATCAATCATCTCCTGGCGGAACTGCGCAAGGACGGCGAGCGAATCGCGGTGTTGCTGATCGATCCCTCCAGCCAGGTAAGCGGCGGCGCGGTGCTGGGCGACCGGGTACGGATGCTGTCGTGGGGCGATCCTGACCTGTTCGTGCGCAGCCAAGCCACGCGCGGGCAGGAAGGCGGGTTGGCGCCATCCACCGCGACGCTGATCGACCTGTTCGCGCATATGGGCTTCGGCCTGGTCCTGATCGAGACGGTCGGCGTGGGACAGGACGGCATCGATATCCGCGCAGTCTGTGAGACGACCGTCGTGGTCCAGGCGCCTCACCTGGGAGACAGTATCCAGGCTCTCAAAGCCGGCATCCTGGAGATTGCCGACATCTTCGTGGTCACCAAAGCGGACCTGCCGGGCGCGCAACAGGTGGTCCGCGACTTGAATGCGATGCTGCACCTGCTGGCGCTGGGCGAATCCGAGTGGTCGATACCGGTCGTGCCCGTTTCCGCGACCGAGGAGACCGGATTCAGCGCGCTTGCGGGAAAGATTGCCATGCACCGGGCGCGGTTGGCATGCACCCAGTCAAGCGACCGGCGAGTCTCGCGCCTGCGCTGGGAGATCACCAAGCGCGCAACTGCCCGCGTCGCAGCAACCGCTCGCGGCCTGCCGGCCGAGGCATGGAACGACGGGCACACCCGCGGAGAACGCACCAAAGCGCTGCTTGCCGCCGCACTCTCAGACGGTCAGTCCTGAGTGGGCTTCGCGGCGCGGGCGCCCGCCGCAATATTTGCGATTCGCGCTGCCGTGATTCCGGCGCCGATTCCGTTGTCGATGTTGACGACCGAGAGTCCCGGCGAGCAACTCTGGAGCATCGTCGTCAACGCGCCGAGCCCCTCGCCGCCGAATCCATAGCCGGTCGAGATTGGCAACCCGATGACCGGTTGCGGTACCAGCCCGCAAACGACCGTCGGTAAGATCCCGTCCATACCGGCCGCCACCACGAAGCAGTCTGCGTCCCACCCGATCATTGCCTCGAGTGGCCGGACCAGCCTGTGAATCCCGGCCACGCCGACATCCCACGCGGTACGCACATCGCAGCCCATCTCAGCCGCGATCAATGCGGCCTCGGCCGCAACCGGGATGTCCGACGTGCCGGCGCTGATCACAGCGACCCGACCGCCGGTCTGTGGCGGCTCGCAGCCAGTCAATGCCACGACGGCTGAGCGCTCCCCGTGAGCGAACGCCACGGACTGCTCAGCAGAGAGACTCTCCCGCAGCTCGTAGACCATTCCCGGCGGGATCTGCGACACAACCACGCGGCCATGAATGCCGATCATGCTGTCGATCCCGGACATTACCTGCTCAATCGACTTCCGGGCTGCGTAGATAACTTCCGGCGTACCGGTCCGGCTCACGCGCCCGTTGTCGGATCGGACCGACTGATCGATCAGTCCGTCGCCACCGCGGTCCAGTTCGCTTCTCAGGTCGTCAAATGGTCTCATCGCCAAGTCCCATGCGATCGATCAGGTCATCAACTGCAACCGACTCACCGGCCTGAAACCGAAGTGCGGCCAGGAACTCGATATTTCCGGCCGGTCCGGTCAATGGCGATTGTGTCAGATTCAACGTCGCAAAACCGAGTGCTTGCGCTGCGAGCAATGCGTCCCGGATCACGGACCGGTGAACTGCCGGGTCGCGCACGACGCCGCCCTTGCCGATTTGGTCCCGGCCTGCCTCGAATTGGGGCTTGATCAGCGGCACGCACCATCCGCCTCGCTTCAGCACCGCCGCGGCAGCCGGAAGCACGAGTTTGAGCGAGATGAACGAGACGTCGATCACAACCAGATCAACCGGCTCCGATAGCGATTCGAGCAGGCGAACGTTGGTTCGCTCCATGACAACGACACGTTCGTTATCGCGGATACGTTGATGCAGTTGCCCGTACCCAACGTCGATCGTGTATACCCGCTCGGCGCCGCGCCCGAGCAGGACATCGGTGAAACCGCCGGTGCTGGCCCCAAAATCAGCGCATACCATCCTTGCCGGGTCAATGCCAAATTCATTCAGTGCGTGGTCGAGTTTCTCACCTCCACGACTCACGAACCGTTGCTTCTCCTTGAGCGAAATTACCTGCTCGGGTCTCACGGGCTTGCCGGCCGTCCGCACGACCTGGCCATCGACCAGCACGTCGCCGGCCATGACGAGGGCCCGCGCTCGGGCCCGGCTCTCTGTCAGATCCCGCTGGACCATCGCGTCGTCGAGACGTTGCCGCGCATTGGCCATCTCCTATCGGTGACCGCCGGACGAGATACGATCCTGGAATGCGTGACTTTGACCGTGGCAAAGCGCGACCGCCAGGGCGTCGGCCGCGTCATCGGGGTACGGCACGGTGTCGAGCTCGAGGAGGAGTTGGACCATGAACTGGACCTGCTGCTTGTCGGCGTTGCCGTAACCTGAAATCGCCTGCTTGACCTCGGCGGGCGTGTACTCGGCGACCGGTATCTCCGCCTGCGCCGCCGCCAGCAGGGCCACGCCCCGGGCCTGACCGACGGCGATTGCCGTCGTCACGTTGCGCGAGAAGAAGAGTTGCTCGATGGCCATTGAATCGGGCGAATGAGTCGCAATCAGGTGGGTCAAAGCCTCGTACAGCTCGAGGAGCCGCTGCGCCATCGCGACCTTGGCCGACGTCTCGATCGTGCCGTAGTCGACTGCCGCATAGCCATCGCCCGCATCGATGATGCCGAACCCGAAGCGTGCCGTACCGGAATCAATCCCGATGATGCGCACCTAGGCGCTGACCTGGGCAAAGACCTCGTCGGTCACTTCGAGGTTGGAGTAGACATTCTGGACGTCGTCCAGATCTTCCAGCTTCTCGATCACGCGGATGACCTTGACAGCCTGGTCGGGCTCGACCGAGATGAGGTCCTTGGCCTTCATGACCAGGTCGGCCGCTTCAATATCCAACCCAGCCCCGGTCAATTGCTCCTGGACCTTGTGCAGGTCGCTCGGCGCGGTGAAGACGACCGTCGTCTCGCCGTCCGGCTCGAATTCGGTCGCGCCGGCATCGATTGCGAGCATGGCGACCTCGTCCTCGGACATCTCGCCCTGCTTGACGACGATCTGGCCGACGTTATCGAACATCCAGGCGACGCTGCCATCCGCGCCGACATTGCCGCCGCCGCGGGTGATCACGGCGCGCACCTCGCTGACCGTGCGATTGCGGTTGTCGGTTTGGGACTGGACCATCAGGGCGATCCCGCCAGGCAGAAAGGCCTCGTAGATCACCTCTTCGAAGTTGTCGCCGGCGCCGCTCACGGTAGCGCGCTCAATGGCGCGCTCAATGTTGTCACGCGGCATGTTCTCGGCCCGAGCGCGCTGAACGGCGAGCCGAAGACGACCGTTGGATTCGGGGTCAGGCAATCCAGTTCGCGCGGCGACCGTGATTTCGCGCGCCAGCTTGGTAAAGAGCTGACCGCGCCTGGCGTCAGTGGCGCCCTTTTGTCGCTTGATCGTCGACCATTTGGAATGTCCAGACATTGGAGAAACCTTCGGTTCAGTGCGGGTTCTACGGTCTCCGAGTATATCACCGGGCGATGAGCTGCCCGCTTGTCGATCCTTGTCAGCAACTGGTCCGTACCAGTAGTATGTAACCAATTCACCAGAACTTTGAAACTTGTAGCACCACATCGTAGACTGTAAACAATTTGGGGCATTGAGATATCAACGGATGCAGTTATCGACATGACTTGCGGACGTGACTCGTATCCTCGACAGGCGCAGTACACGGCATTGAGCTGGCGGGAGAACGACCTCCCATAATCGACGGGGCGCATGCAACGATGGTTTCCAGTTTGCTCGACAAAGGCCGGGATCAGGGATTCGTCCTGTCGGATGACATCATGGCGATGTATCCGAATGCCGAAGACCACGTAGAGACGATCGACGGCCTCTACAGCTGGCTGCTTTCCGAAGGCATCGAGGTCCTCGATCGCGCTCCGGCCGTCCAGCCCGACGTGGATGAGCAGATCCGGGCCGAAGAGCAGGCTGAGGCCGAGGACAAGGCGCTCGCCCACGAGGCCGGTATTCCGGCCGTTGGCGACTCAGTCCGCCTCTACCTGCACGAGATCGGCGCGACCGACCTGCTGACGATGGAAGAAGAGGTCTGGCTCTCGAAGCGGATCGAGCTGGGCAGATTCGCCGAAGAGCGACTCCGCGAGGCCGACCTTCCGCTTGCCGAGCGCCGCCAGCTGGAGTCGATCCGGCTCGATGGCGCCGCCGCCCGCGATCACCTCATCCAGGCCAACCTTCGCCTCGTCGTCTCCGTCGCCAAGCGCTACGTCGGTCGCGGTATGTCGTTCCTGGACCTGATCCAGGAAGGCAACATCGGCCTGATGAAGGCCACCGAAAAATTCGATTACAAGCGCGGATTCAAATTCAGCACCTACGCGACCTGGTGGATCCGCCAGGCCATTACCCGCGCCATTTCGGACCAGAGCCGGACGATTCGACTTCCAGTCCACGTCGGCGAGACGATCAACCGCGTTCGCAAGATCGCGCACCGGCTGCAGCAGATTCTCGAGCGCGAGCCGACCGAGGACGAGGTTGCCCGCGCGCTTGATCTCTCGACCGAGCGGGTCCGCCAGATCCTGGATCACTCCCGCACACCGATCTCGCTCGAAGCGCCGGTTGGATCCGAAGGCGACGCCTTCTTGGGCGACTTCATCGAGGACGACAAGCTGCCCCAGCCGATCGAGCTCGCCTCACATCAGCTCATGAAGGAGCAGATTGCGGAAGCGCTTGGCAAGCTCTCGGAGCGCGAGCGCAAGATCATCGAGCTCCGTTTCGGCCTCTGCGACGGCAAGTACCGGACGCTGGAAGAAGTAGGCCGCGAGTTCGGCATCACCCGCGAACGCATTCGTCAGATTGAGGCCAAGGCCCTGCGTAAGCTCCGCCACCCCTCGTACAGCCGCCGCCTCCGGGGCTACCTGGAATAGTCGCCGTACATCAGTTGCACGAGCATTATGTGAAGCGGGGCGGACAAATGTTCGCCCCTTTGTCATTTTGTGAATGCCCGGAAAGATGACGCGAAACCGAGGCGGCGGACACCACCCCGAACGAGTTCAAGTCGCGGTGAAGATGACCGAGACGTTGTGGCCGCCGAAGCCGAGGCTATTGTTCATTACGGCACGGACTTTCGCTTCGCGGGCCGTATTCGGGATGTAATTGAGGTCGCACTCGGGGTCGATTGTCTCGTAGTTGATAGTGGGCGGTAGACAACCACTGCGCAGCGCGTTGATGCAGAATGTCGCCTCGAGCGACCCGGCCGCCCCGAGCAGATGCCCGGTCATCGACTTGGTTGACGAGATCGGCAACTGGTACGCGCGCTCTCCGAAGACTGACTTGATGGCCTGCGTCTCGTACTTCTCGCCAATCCTGGTCGACGTCGCATGGGCGTTCAGGTAGCCGATATCGCCAGGTGTCAGTCCCGCATCGGCCAAAGCAAGTCGCATCGCCCGGCCCACACCTTCGCCATCAGGCGCCGGCTGGACCATGTGGTTGGCGTCGTCAGTGGCGGCGTACCCGGCCACTTCGGCCAGGATCGTGGCGCCGCGCTTTTCCGCGTGCTCGAGTCGCTCGAGCACGAGCACCGCCGCTCCCTCGCCGAGCACGAATCCGTCACGGTCGGCGTCGAAAGGACGACTCGCCCGTTCCGGCGCGTCATTCCGCTTCGAAAGCGCGCCCATCGCGCCGAACCCGGCTACGCTCAAGCGCGTCACCGGCGCTTCGGCTCCGCCCGCGTACATCACATCGACGACGCCACGCCGGATCATCTCAACGCTTTCGCCAATCGCATGGGCGGACGACGCACACGCCGAGACCGTGCCGAAGCACGGACCTTTGGCGCCGAGGAATATCGCGGCCATTCCGGCAGCCATGTTTGGCAAGGACATCGGTGCGAAGAACGGACCGATCCGGCCCGGTCCCTTGGTCAACAGCGTCTCAGCGCCCTGCTCGAGCGTCTCCATCGCGCCCATCCCGGACCCCATCAGCACGCCGACCCGGCAGACGTCCAGTTCGACGTCTGCGAGTCCGGCATTGCCGCGAGCTTCAAGGGCCGCCGCAACGCCGAGTTGGGCATGGCGGTCCATCCGCCGCGATTCCTTCTTGCCGAGGATTGCGTCCGGGTCGAAGCCCTTGACTTCGCCGGCAAATCGGGTCTCATAGTCGGTCGGGTCGAAGCGGGTGATCGTCGCGACGCCGGACTGACCGGCCACGACCGCTGCCCAGCTCTCGGCCGCAGAATTGCCGACCGGGCTGAGCGCCCCGAATCCCGTGACTACCACCCGTTGCCGTTTGTCCACCATGCGTCCCTCGTGGCGCTAACCGTCCTGTCAAGAGAGTGATGCTACCACGCTGTCCCGCTTGTCCGGCCCTTGCCTGCGTGCTAGGCTCAACCGGTGGTGAGCCTGCGGTGTTCGTGATGCTCTGCGCGGGCTTGAGCCGATAGAAATGAGTCGGGGCTGCATACGCGGTACCCACCTGCGAGAGCAGGTTCAAGGCTCCGTAGACACACGGCACTCGCGGGTTCACTGACACCACATTCGTGGCGGAACGCAATGATCTATCTCCTCGTCGGCCCAGATCACTACCTGCTCGAACGCGAGCTAAAACGCATCCTTTCCGAAATCGACCCCGATAATCTGAACACGACCCGTTATGACAAATCTGCCTCGATCGGCGAGGTCAGCAGCGCTGTCGCCACCTCCGGCTTCTTCGGCAGCGGGCGAGTGATCGTGGCCGAGGGCGTGATGCAACGCGCCTCAGGGACCGGCAAGGCGAAAAAGGCAGAGGCAGAGGAGTTCGAAGCGCTCTGCCAGTCGGTCGCACCTGGCAATACGCTGATTCTGGTTGATCCAGACCTCGGCACAATCCCTACTGCGATCAAAAAACTGGCCGGATCGGATGTCATCCAATTCGGGGGCCGCGTGCCGCGCGGCGCCGATCTCATCGACTGGGCACAATCGCAGGTCGCTGCGCAGGGTGGTCAAATCGAGCGCCGCAATTCGCAGCGAATTCTTGATCGCCTGTTTCCCGGCGCCTGGCAAGAAGCAAATCGCAACCCCGCCTACGACAACCCACCGGACTTGCTGCTACTGTCCAGTGAACTTGCGAAGCTGGTGACCGCCGCCGATGGCAAGGAGATCAACGCGCGACACATCGATGCGCTGGTCCCGCAGTCCTCGCAGGAGGACCTCTTTCCATTCATCGACGCCGTGGTCGGCGGCAATGCCTCGGCCGCGTTCAAGATACTGTCCGGCGACCAGGCGGACGACGATGTCGCGTCACGCTATCTGAATCAACTGGCGTCACGCGCCGACAAGGGCCAGGCGATCGGCGCGGCGCAGCCGTCAGACCTCGATCGCGTCGCCAAGCAGGTCGGCGCCACTAACCCATCGCCCATTCAGCGCACCTTTGCGCGGGCAAATCCGCGGTCGTTCGCGGAGGACGTCCTCGAATCCGACCGCCGCCTCAAAACCGGCAAGACGCGCTCGCCATCGGAGCAGCTGCAGGAGATCATCGTCCGCCGGGCAAGCAAAACGCGCGGCCGCTAACCGACCGCGCGTCTTTTGGTCCTAAAACCTAAGACCCAGAACCTGAAACCTGGCGTTACGCCTCCGCGCCCATCCCGGTGAATTTCTTCATCAGGCGAGACTTCCGCCGTGCAGCATTGTTCTGGTGGATGATACCCTTGCTTGCCACGCGATCGAGCATGCTCAGGGCATCGCCAACTGCGGAGGCTGCTGAGTTCTGATCACCGGCGCGGATCGCAAGTTCCGCCTTCTTGACGTAGGTACGCGCGGCGGAGCGATACGGGCGATTGCGGAGCCGCTTCGTTTCGTTGATCAGGATGCGCTTCTTCGACTGCTTGTTATTGGCCAAGGTCCGTTACCTTTCGAAAGACGGGGCTGAGTTCGCGTGACAGCACAGGGCAACCGGCCGTCAACGGCCAGCCCTAGCCGGCAAAGAATACCAAATGCCGGCGATGGGCTCAACCGCCCGTTCGGCGCGCGCCCTTACCTCCAGCCCCGCACGACTCCGCCAATCGTCTCGTTCGAGTCGGAGCCGCCCTCCACCCCGGGTGTGGAAACTGCCTCCGCCACCCGCAGCGCAGCCATCATCGGCGCCGCATTCATCCTCAGCCGTCTGCTCGGGATCCTGCGCGATGTCCTGCTGGGCCACCAGTTCGGCGTCAGCTCTGAGCTGGATGCCTACTACGCCGCGTTCCGGATTCCGGACCTCGTCTTCCTGGGCGTAATGTCGGTGGCCTTCGGCGCGGCGTTCATTCCGGTCTTTGGCGGTTTCCTGGCGCGTGGAGAGAACGACGCGGCTCGGCGACTCGCTTCGGCGGTGATCGAGCTGGCCATGGTCATGACGGTGATCCTCTGCGTAATCGCCTTCGTACTCGCCGGTCCACTGATGCGGCACGTTATCGCGCCGGACCTGCCACCCGACGTTATGCCTGACGCGATCCAGACGATGCGAATCCTGCTGCTCTCTCCCATCCTGATCGGCCTCGGCATCGCCGCGAAAGGCATCCTCGAGGCGCAGGACCTCTTCACACTGCCCGCCCTTGCCCCGGTCGCCTACAACGCAGCCATCATTTTCGGGATCATCGTCTTCGCGCCGACGCTGGGCATCCAGGGCGTCGCGATCGGCGCCGTGATCGGCGCGGCGGCCCATATCGCGGTGCAGGTCCCCGGCGTTTTCAAGTCCGGGTTCCGTTTCATGCCAGCATCGCGGCCATTCAACGTCGCTGGCGTGATGGAAGTCATGCGGCTGCTGGGTCCGCGGGTCATCGGCCAAGCGGCATTTCAGATCAACTTTATCTGGGTGACGGGCCTGGCCAACCGCTCTGGCGAAGGGCGGGTCGCCGCGCTCAATTTCGGCTGGCAGATGCTAATGCTGCCGCACGGACTGATCGCGCTCAGCATCTCGACCGTGATCTTTCCGCGCATGGCCCGGCTTTATGAGCAAGGCAAGACTGAAGAGGTGCGCCACGTCTTCACCCAAGCGCTGACTCCGATGCTCTTCCTGACCTTGCCGGCCTCCATCGGCCTCTACGAGTTCCGATACGCGATCGTGAAAGCGATCTTCCAGAACGGCGCATTCAATGAAACGGGCACCGAGTTAGTGGCATCCGCGATTGAATTCCTCGCGCTGGGTCTTGTCTTCTACGCCGTGGTCGAGATCTCGACGCGCATCTTCTACGCGATGAAAGACACGGTCACGCCGGTTGTGGCCGGGGTCATCATCATCGTCATCAACATGATCATCGGCTATCTCCTGCTCGATTCGCTTGGACACGTTGGACTGGCGATCGGCCTGACTGCATCGACAGGCGTCGAAGCAATCATCCTGATGGCGGTACTGCGACGGCGGATCGGCGGTCTGGAGCCTGACTTCGGCCGCTGGCTTGCGAAGTTGCTGCTCGCGACCGCCGTCATGACGCTGATGGCCGAGTTGGTCACTCACCACCTGAACGAGGCCCTCGCCAGCCCGACGATCGGCAAGCCAATGACGCTGCTGCTGGTCGGGTATGCTGTTGCGCTGGTCGGCGCGACCTACTTCGTGGCCGCCTGGATCCTGCGGATCCCGGAAGTAACGGTGATGATGCGCAGGTTGACCGGAATCGCCGGCCGGATGCCCGTTCTGGGACCGGTTTTCCGCTGATTTCGACCCTTGGACACGTATACTTGAGCTTATGACAATGACCACCAAGGTCGTGCCTGCCGGACGGCAGGGCGGCGCCGTTCCACTCGAGCGCATCCGCAACTTCTCCATCATCGCCCACATCGACCACGGCAAGTCCACACTTGCCGACCGGTTGCTGGAGGCGACGGGCACGGTCGATCGCCGCGATATGGTTGCGCAGGTGCTCGACTCGATGGACCTCGAGCGGGAGAAAGGGATCACGATCAAGGCCCGCGCGGTCCGGATGCACTACACCGCGAACGACGGCGAGTCCTACGAGCTGAACCTGATCGACACTCCTGGCCACGTCGACTTCTCGTACGAGGTCAGCCGCAGCCTGGCCGCCTGCGAGGGCGCGATCCTGGTCGTCGATGCGGCCCAGGGCATCGAGGCGCAGACGATGGCCAACGTCTACCTCGCCCTCGAGCAGGATCTGGCTCTGGTGGCCGTGATCAACAAGATCGATCTGCCGAACGCCGATCCGGAACGGGTCGCGCGGGAGGTCAGCTCCTTCATCGGCCTGCTCGACGACGAAATCGTTGCCGCATCAGCCAAGGAAGGACGTGGCATCCCCGAGATCCTCGAAGCCGTCGTGCGGACCGTTCCGCCGCCTACCGGCGACCGGACCGCGCCAACCCGCGCCCTGATCTTTGACAGCCACTACGACTCCTACAAGGGCGTGATCGCCTACGTCAAGGTCGTCGACGGCGAGATCCACACCGACGACCGCATCCGGCTGATCAACAGCGGAACCCAGGCCGACGTCCTCGAGCTCGGCTTCTTCGGGCCGCGGATGAGCCCGACGCAGGCACTCACGACGGGTGAAGTCGGGTACGTCGCGACCGGCCTGAAGGACGTCAAGCACATCCAGGTCGGCGACACGATCACCCTCGCCGCCAACGCGGCAAAGCAGCCACTGCCGGGATACCGTCCGGCCAAACCGATGGTCTTCGCTGGGCTTTACCCAGTCGACAGCGACGCCTATCCGGATCTCCGTGATGCCCTCGATCGCCTGGCGCTCAATGACGCCTCACTGACGTACGAGCCCGAGTCGTCGCTCGCGCTCGGCTTTGGCTTCCGGGCCGGATTCCTCGGTCTGCTCCACATGGAGATCATCCAGGAGCGGCTCGAACGCGAATACAAGATCGACCTGCTCGCGACCGCGCCCAGCGTCGAGTATGAGGTCGTACTGAACGGCGGGAAGCAGATCACGATCGACAACCCGGCCGCTCTGCCCTCGCCCGGCGAGATCGAGGCCATCCTCGAACCGTGGATGGACATCAACATCATCTCGCCAACCCGCTACATCGGGAACATCATGGAGCTGGTCACGGGCCGCCACGGCACCTATCAAGACATGATTTACCTCGACGAGGAGCGGGTTCAGCTCAAGTTCCAGATGCCGCTCGGCGAGCTGATCGTCGACTTTTATGACCAGCTCAAGAGCCGCACCCAGGGCTACGCCTCGCTTGACTACCAGTTCTCGGAGTTGCGCGAGGGCGATCTGGTCAAGCTCGACATCCTCGTCAATGGCGCACCCGTCGATGCACTCTCGATCATCTGCCACCGCGACGACGCCTACGCTAAAGGGCGCGACCTCGTCTCGGCGCTGCGCGAACTGATCCCGCGCCAGATGTTCGATGTCCCGGTCCAGGCCTCGATCGGCAGCCGGATCATCGCCCGCGAGACGATCCGGGCAATGCGCAAAAACGTCATCTCCAAGTGCTACGGCGGCGACATCACGCGTAAGCGGAAGCTGCTCGAGAAGCAGAAAGAGGGCAAGGCGCGGATGAAGATCGTGGGTTCTGTCGAGATCCCGCAGGAAGCGTTCATGGCCGTCCTGACCCTCGGCGACAAGTCAAGCCAGACCAAGAGCTGAGCTGTGGCCCACTCCCTGACGGTCGTAGGCCTCGGTCCGGGCGACCCAGAGCTCCGCACGATTGCCGCCCAGCGCGCGCTCGATCAAGCGCCGCGGATTCTCCTGCGCACCGGAATTCACCCGGGCATCGAAGACTTGCTGGCTGATCCGCGCGTCAGCACCTGCGATGACTTGTACGAGCAACAACCGACGTTCCAGGCGCTCTACCGGGCGGTGACGGATAGGGTTCTGGGGCTTCTCGCAGAAACGGACGTGGTCTATGCGGTACCGGGCAATCCGCTGGCCGGCGAGTTGACCGTGATAACGCTGCGCTCGGCTGCTGAGTCGACTGGACATGTGGTCCGGGTCATTCCGGGAGCCGGTGGTCTGGATGTGATCGCCGCCACTGCCGGGCTCGACCTGATGACCGACGGCGTGCAGACTCTCGACGCGCTCGAGATCCGCGACTGGCTGGAGCGCGCTCCGTTCAACGGCGCGTTGCTCGACGTC